>NZ_LZJE01000205.1:0-19667 GCF_001666865.1 Mycobacterium sp. E136 | reverse complement strand
CGCGGTGCGGGATGGCGGCGAACTCGTCGGAGAGTCCCAACTCGTCGAGCAACCGCAGTGTGCTCGCGTGCACGGTGTCACCGCGGAAATCGCGGAGGAAGTCGGCGTGTTTCTCCATCACCGTGACCGCGACCCCGGCGCGGGCGAGCACCAACGCGAGCATCATTCCCGCAGGACCGCCTCCGGCGACGATGCAGGTGGTGTCGGCGGGCACGGGCCCATCTTCGCATCGCCTAGGCTGGCCGCGTGGGTGGCTTCCTGAGTTGGTGGGACGGTGTCGAGCTCTGGCTCACCGGCCTGCCGTTCGTCGCCCAGACCGCGGTGGTGATGCCGGTGGTGCTCGCGCTCGCTTACGGCATCGCGATGGTGCTCGACGGTGCCCTAGGTAACGGGATCAGACTGCTGCGCCACGTTCGCCACGACGAACCGGACGCCGACCGATGAGCGGCGGGATGCCGCGGTCGCGGGTGACGTTGGTGCTCGTCATCCTGCTGATACTGGTGATCGTCATGTGGCTGTTCACCCGCTGACACCTGCGAAACCCTCGATGAGCACGTTGCGAGAAACCTGTTAGGCTTCCCGCCATGCAAACAGCGTCCGGCAACAAGAGCGGCCATGTGGTGGCCCTCATTGCCGTGGGTTTGAGCGCTGTCGCTGATGTCTGTTGTTGTTGCTGACTCCTCCGCCCGTCCGCGGTTCGGTGTCGGTAACGGCTGTGGGATGACGCCCTTGCGCTGATCCATCGCCTCTCCGTCGGGTCGGGTTCCGCCGAAGTCCCCCAACGAAAGGTCACCGATGGTCAACATTCGCAGAACCTGGCGCGCCGCAGCGGCGCTGGCCGCGACCGCCACCATGCTCGCCGCGTGCAGTGGTGGCTCGAGCGACGTGGCAGGCGAGGGCGGTGGCGACGGCGCCGACACGACGCTGACGCTCGTCGCGTACGCCGTGCCCGAGCCGGGTTGGAGCAAGATCATCCCCGCCTTCGCCGCCTCCCCGGAGGGTAAGGGTGTCGGCGTGACGACGTCGTACGGCGCCTCGGGTGACCAGTCGCGTGCCGTCGTCGACGGCAAGCCCGCCGACATCGTGAACTTCTCCGTCGAACCCGACATCGCCCGCCTGGTCAAGGCCGACAAGGTCGCCAAGGACTGGGACGCCGACGCCACCAAAGGCATCCCGTTCGGATCCGTGGTCTCCCTCGCGGTGCGACCCGGCAACCCCAAGAACATCCGCGACTGGCCGGACCTGCTGAAACCGGGCGTCGAGGTCATCACGCCCAGCCCGCTGAGTTCCGGCTCGGCGAAGTGGAACCTGCTGGCGCCGTACGCGTGGGCCAGCAAGGGCGGCCAGGATCCCCAGGCCGGGCTGGACTACGTCACGGAGTTGGTGACCCAGCACATCAAGCTGCGCCCGGGTTCGGGCCGTGAGGCCACCGACGTGTTCCGGCAGGGCAGCGGCGACGTGCTGCTGGCCTACGAGAACGAGGCACTGAACTTCGACCTCGAGTATGTGAACCCGCCGGAGACCTTCAAGATCGAGAACCCGGTCGCCGTGGTGACATCGAGCGCGCATCTGGACAAGGCGAACGCGCTGAAGAACTTCCTCTACACGCCGGAGGCGCAGAAGCTGTGGGCCGAGGCCGGCTTCCGGCCCGTCGACCCCGCCGTGCTCGAACAGTTCAGGGACAAGTTCCCCGCGCCCACCAAGCTGTGGACCGCCCAGGATCTCGGCGGCTGGGACAAGCTGGATCCCGAGTTGTTCGACAAGACCAACGGCTCCATCACCAAGATCTACACCCAGGCGACCGGATGACCTCTTCCGTCGTGGCCCGGCCCGAGCTCACCGGTGGTGGGCCGGGCGACGGCTCCCGATTCCTCGGGCGTCGGCACGGGTCGACGTCGCTGCGGGTCGGCGCAGCCTCCATCTGGCTGAGCCTGATCGTGCTGCTGCCGCTGGCCGCCATCCTCTGGCAGGCGGTCGGCGGCGGATGGCGGGCGTTCTGGCTGGCGGTCAGCTCGAACGCGGCCATCGAGTCGTTCAAGGTGACGTTGACCGTGTCGTTCGGGGTGACGCTGGTCAACATGGTGTTCGGCTTGCTGGTGGCGTGGGTGCTGACGCGCGACGACTTCTTCGGCAAGCGGCTGATCGACTCGGTGATCGACCTACCGTTCGCGCTGCCGACGATCGTGGCCAGCCTGGTCATGCTGGCGCTCTACGGCCCGGCCAGCCCGGTGGGGCTGCACCTGCAGCACACCAAGTGGGGGATCGGGGTGGCGCTGCTGTTCGTCACGCTGCCGTTCGTGGTGCGGTCCGTCCAACCGGTGCTGTTGGAGCTGGACCGCGAGATCGAGGAAGCCGCGGCGTCGTTGGGCGCCAACAACTGGGTCATCTTCACCAGGGTGATGTTGCCCGCGCTACTGCCGTCGCTGCTGTCGGGCGCGGGCCTGGCGTTCTCCCGCGCGATCGGTGAGTTCGGTTCTGTCGTTCTGATCGGTGGCGCCGTGCCCGGCGAGACCGAGGTGTCGTCGCAGTGGATCCGCACCCTGATCGAGAACGACGACCGCACCGGCGCGGCGGCGATTTCGATAGTGCTGCTGCTGATCTCGTTCGTCGTGCTGTTCATCCTGCGCGCGATCGGCTCGCGCGCGGCCCGGCGGGAGCTGGTGCAATGACCCTGTCGCCCGTCGTCAAACACCTGCTGCGCTACCTCGCGCTGGCCTACGTCGTCATCCTGGTCGTCGTGCCGGTGGGGCTGATTCTCTGGCGCACCTTCTCGCCGGGCGTCGGCGCGTTCGTCGAATCGATCAGCACCCCGGCCGCCATATCCGCACTGAACCTGTCGCTCCTGGTGGTCGCGATCGTGGTGCCGCTCAATGTGTTGTTCGGTGTGCCGACGGCACTGGTGTTGGCACGCAACAAGTTCCGGGGCAAGAGCGCGCTGCAGGCCGTCATCGACCTGCCGTTCGCGGTGTCCCCGGTGGTGGTCGGCGTCGCTTTGATCCTGCTGTGGGGCTCGGCGGGGCTGTTCGGCTTCGTGGAGACCAGCCTCGGGTTCAAGATCATCTTCGGATTCCCCGGCATCGTGCTCGCCAGCATCTTCGTGACCGTGCCGTTCGTGATCCGCGAGGTCGAACCGGTTCTGCACGAGATCGGCACCGATCAGGAGGAGGCCGCGGCCACGCTGGGCTCGCAGTGGTGGCAGACGTTCTGGCGGGTGACGCTGCCGTCGATCCGGTGGGGTCTGACCTACGGCGTGGTGTTGACGATCGCGCGCACCCTCGGCGAATACGGCGCGGTGCTGATGGTGTCGTCGAACCTGCCGGGGAAATCGCAAACGCTCACACTGTTGGTATCGGACCGCTACACCCGCGGCGCAGAATACGGCGCCTATGCGGTGTCGACGCTGCTGATGGCCGTGGCGGTGGTGGTGTTGGTCGCGCAGTTGGTCCTCGACGCGCGGCGGGTCCGAGCGGGCAAGGCGTAGGGAGACAGAACAGATGACGAACGCAATCGTCGTGCGTGGAGCCAACAAGCGCTACGGAGACTTCGCGGCCTTGGACAACGTCGACTTCGAGGTGCCCTCCGGATCGCTGACCGCGCTGCTCGGACCGAGCGGGTCGGGCAAGTCGACGCTGCTGCGGGCGATCGCGGGCCTGGACCAGCCCGACACGGGCACCATCACGATCAACGGCCGCGATGTCACCGACGTGCCGCCGCAGCGCCGCGGCATCGGGTTCGTGTTCCAGCACTACGCGGCGTTCAAACACCTCACGGTGCGCGACAACGTCGCGTTCGGGCTGAAGATCCGCAAGCGGCCCAAGGCGGAGATCAGGGAGAAGGTCGACAACCTCCTCGAAGTGGTGGGGCTGGCCGGTTTTCAGACCCGCTACCCCAATCAGCTCTCGGGCGGCCAGCGTCAGCGCATGGCGTTGGCCCGCGCGCTGGCGGTCGACCCGCAGGTTCTGCTGCTCGACGAACCGTTCGGCGCGCTGGACGCCAAGGTGCGTGAGGACCTGCGGGCGTGGCTGCGCCGGTTGCACGAAGAGGTGCACGTGACCACGGTGCTCGTGACCCACGACCAGTCCGAGGCGCTCGACGTCGCCGACCGGATCGCGGTGCTGAACAAGGGCCGCATCGAGCAAATCGGCTCTCCCCCAGAGGTTTACGATACGCCCGCCAACGCGTTCGTGATGTCGTTCCTCGGCGCTGTGTCCTCGCTCAACGGTTCGCTGGTCCGCCCGCACGATATCCGCGTCGGCCGCAACCCGGAGATGGCGATCGCTTCGAGCGACGAGTCGGTACAGGCCACCGGGGTGGTGCGCGCGGTCATCGACCGGATTGTGATGTTGGGATTCGAGGTTCGCGTCGAATTGCACAGTGCGAGCGATCAGATGCCGTTCACCGCGCAGATCACCCGAGGGGACGCCGAGGCGCTCGGGCTCAAGGAGGGCGACACGGTCTACGTCCGCGCCACCCGGGTCCCCCCGTTGCCGGACGGCACGCATGTTCCGCCAGCTGACAGGGCCGACGCCGAGGCGCTGCCGAAGTCCTGACTCCCGACTGAAGATGGGGCAATTGCCCTATTCCGCGCGGGCGATTCGCCTGGTTGGGTGGGGTTATGGACACCTCGAGCACACCGACCCTGGTCGACCAGGACAAGCTGATGAATTTCGTCTTCCGCGCAGTCGAGGAGGCGGGCGCCGCACTCAATTGCGCCCTCGTGGTCATGGGCGACCGCCTCGGGTACTACCGGTCGCTCGCCGAACACGGGCCGAGCACCCCGGCCGAAATGGCCGAGCGCACCGGCACCGACGGGCGTTACGCCCGCGAGTGGCTCAATGCGCAGGCGGCCGGGTCGTTCGTCGAATACGACCCCTTGACAGGCCGATACCGGCTGCCTCCTGAGCAAGCCGTCGCCCTCACCGACGAGACCAGTCCCGCGTTCGTCGGCGGTCTGTTCCAGATCGCCCACGGAACCGCGGCGGACGCCGCCCGGATCGTCGAGGCGGCGTCGAGCGGTCGGGGAGTCGGCTGGGGCGATCACAATGCCGATGTCCACGTCGGATGCGAACGGTTCTTCCGCCCGACGTACACCGCGCACCTGGTGAACGACTGGCTCCCCGCGCTGGACGGCGTCGTGGGCAAACTGGCGTCCGGCGCCAGGGTGGCCGACGTCGGATGTGGCCATGGGGCATCGACATTGCTGATGGCACAGGCGTTTCCGGCGTCGACGTTCGTCGGCGTCGACGGTCACGCGGGATCCATCGACGTGGCTCGCGAGCGCACGCGGTCCACGTCAGCGGTCGAATTCCGGGTCGCGCCCGCGGACGCTTTCGACGGCGGACCGTACGACCTGGTGACGATGTTCGACTGCCTGCACGACATGGGCGACCCGATCGGCGCCGCACGCCACATCCGCGAGGTCATCGCCGAGGACGGCACGTGGATGGTGGTCGAACCGGCAGCAGGCGACCGGGTCGAAGACAACCTCAATCCGATCGGGCGCGCGTACTACGGTTTCTCTACGCTGCTGTGCACACCGTCGTCGATGGCGCAGCCGGTCGGCATGGCGCTGGGCACTCAGGCGGGCCCGGCCCGCATCCGCGACGTCGTAACCGAGGCGGGCTTCGGCCGGTTCCGGCTGGCCGCGCAGACCCCGTTCAACAACGTGTTCGAAATTCGGCCCTGACGCCCGATCAGGCGGCGGCCGCGGCGCCCGCGGTGATCGCGTCGTAGCGGTCCAGCACCGTCGCCGCGACGAGGTTGTGCGATCCGAGCGGCTCGGCCATCGCAATACCGTGCGCCGCAGCGTATTCCGCGACGCGATCGGTGATCCGGCCGTGCGCCAGGAACCACGGCGCGATGACCAGACGTTCGGCACCGCGGGCGCGCAGGCGCTCGGCGGCGTCCGGGAGGTCGGCGTACGGGCCGGTGGCGAACGCGACTTCGGCTCCCGCCCAGCGGGTTCCGGACCGCAGCAGCTGCGCGACCGTCGCGGTCCTGGCATTCGCGTCCGGGCGTGACGACCCGACTGCGACGACGAGGACGCCAACGCCTTCGTCGTCGGGGGAGACGCCGAGCTCGGCCAGCCGCTGACGCAGCACCGTCAGCAACGCCGGATCCTCACCGAGCACCTCGGCCCGGTCGACCATCGCGCCCGAATCTTCGATGACCGCAGGGATGTCGACACGCGCGTGAAATGCACTGGCCAGCAGGAACGGAACCACCACACCGGGGGTATGCAGGCCGCTCAGCGTGTCGAACAGGCTGGGCCCGTTCTGCTCCAAAAACGCCGGACGGACGTCGAGCCAGGGCCGCAGTCTCCGGATGCGGCCCGCGACGGCGTGCGTGACCGCCGCGGAGCGCGGGTCGGCGCTGCCGTGCGCGGTGAGCACGAGCGTCACTGCGGCCTCACGAGGCGTGCAACCCGCATTCGATCTTGCCGGTGCCCGCCCAGCGGCCGCTGCGCGGATCGGCGCCCTCGACGGGCTTCGCCGTGCACGGTGCACAGCCGATCGACGGATAACCCTCGTAGACAAGCGGATTGACCAGCACGCCGTTGGCGTCGATGTATTCCTGCATGTCGTCGTCGGTCCAAGCCGCCAGCGGGTTGATCTTCACCAGCCCGAAAGCCTTGTCCCAGCTGATCAGCGGCGCGTTGGCGCGCGTGGGCGCCTCGACTCGGCGGATGCCCGTCACCCACGCCGAGTAACCGCGCAGCGCCTTCGACAGCGGCTCGACCTTGCGCATCCGGCAGCACTCGTTGGGCTCGCGGGCGAACAGGTCCTTACCGAACAACTCGTCCTGCTCGGCGACGCTCTTCTCCGCGGTGACGTTGACGATGTTGACGTCGTACACCGCCTCGACGGCGTCGCGGGTGCCGATGGTCTCCACGAAGTGGTAGCCGGTGTCGAGGAACAGGATGTCGACTCCCGGACGCACCTTGGCGGCCAGGTCGATGAGCACGGCGTCCTGCATGTTCGAGGCCACCACGTAATTGCCGCCGAAATGCTCGTCGGTCCAGCGCAGCAGGTCGTTCGCGCTCGCCCCGTCGAGTTCGGCGGCACCGCGCTCGGCCAGTGCCTGCAGTTCGATCTCGTTCATCAAATCCGTCACCGCAAATCCGCCTCGTCTGCTCGTATTGCCCACGTAGCGAAACGCTCGCCCTGCTCGCGTTGTTTCACGAAGTTGCGAACCACCCGGTCGATGTAGTCGCCGAGCTCGGTGGCCAGCACCTTGTGCTGGCGCAGCTTGCGGCCGAAACCGCTGTCGAGCCCGAGGCTTCCGCCGAGGTGCACCTGGAAACCCTCGACCGAGTTGCCGTCGCCGTCATCGACCATCTGGCCCTTGAACCCGATGTCGGCGACCTGGATGCGGGCGCACGAGTTCGGGCAGCCGTTGATGTTGACCGTGATCGGCACGTCGAGCTGCGCGTTGATGTCCTCGAGCCGCTTCTCCAGTTCCGGAACCAGGACTTGCGCACGGTTGCGGGTCTCGGCGAACGACAGCTTGCAGTACTCGATGCCGGTGCAGGCCATCAGGTTCTTGCGCCACGCCGACGGCCGCGACGGCAGCCCCAGCGCGTCGAGTCCGGCGACCAGCTCGTCGACCTTGTCGTCGGGGACGTCGAGGATGACCAGCTTCTGGTACGGCGTCAACCGGATCCGGTCCGAACCCGCTGCCTCGGCGAGATCGGCCACCTTGGTCAGGATCGTGCCCGACACCCGGCCGGCGATCGGCGCGACGCCGACCGCGTTGCGCCCGTTCTTGAGCTTCTGAATTCCCACGTGGTCGATGGGGTGCTTGACCGGCTCGGGCGCAGGGCCGTCGATCAGCTTGCGGCCCAGGTACTCGTCCTCGAGAACCTGACGGAACTTTTCGACGCCCCAGTCTTTGATCAGGAACTTCAGCCGGGCCTTGCTGCGCAGGCGCCGGTAGCCGTAGTCGCGGAAGACCGACGTCACGCCCTCCCAGACGTCCGGAACCTCTTCCAGCGGCACCCACGCGCCGAGGCGCTGGGCGAGCATCGGGTTGGTGGACAGCCCGCCGCCGACCCACAGGTCCAGTCCGGGGCCGTGCTCGGGGTGGTTGACGCCGATGAACGCGACGTCGTTGACCTCGTGGGCGACGTCCTGCAGGCCCGAGATCGCGGTCTTGTACTTGCGCGGCAGGTTGGAGAACGCGGGATTGCCGATGTAGCGGCGCACGATCTCGTCGACGGCCCAACTCGGGTCGAGGACCTCGTCGAGCGATTCGCCCGACAGAGGGCCACCGAGCACGACTCGGGGGCAGTCACCGCACGCCTCGGTGGTCTGCAGGCCGACCGCGGCCAGACGCTCCCAGATCTGCGGTACGTCCTCGATCCGGATCCAGTGGTACTGGACGTTCTCGCGGTCACTGATGTCGGCGGTGTCGCGGGCGAACTCGGTGGAGATCTCGCCGATGGTGCGCAGGGCCGCGGCGCTCAGCGCGCCGCCGTCGCAGCGCACCCGCATCATGAAGTGCTTGGCCTCGAGCAGATCGGCGTTCTCGTCGCCGGTCCATGTGCCGTCGTAGCCCTGCTCACGCTGGGTGTAGAGGCCCATCCATCGCATGCGGCCCCGCAGGTCCTGCTTGTCGATGCTGTCGAAACCGCGCTTGGAGTAGATGTCGAGGATGCGGGCGCGCACGTTGAGCGCGTCGTCGTCCTTCTTGAACTGCTCGTTGGCGTTGAGCGGCTCGCGGTATCCGAGTGCCCACTGCCCTTCGGCGCGGGTCTTCTTGGCGGGTCTCGGTTTGGATTCCGCGGTGGTCATGGGGTGGCTCCTTGGTGGAGCCGGCCTTCGAATCGCGCGTGGTCACCGGGTGGCTGTCCGGCGGCGCAGATCCGGCGGCCAGCTGTACGTACGGGTGGGCTGGGACCTAGATCAAGCGCAAGGCAGACAACAACAGGTACACACGCGCTTGAAGTCGACGTGCCGACGCGCCACCAGCGATACGCGCTGGGGGAAGATGCGGCCGGCAGTCACGTCCGCCATTCTGCCACGGACACCCGCACCAGCCCTAACCGGGCGAGATTTGCGCTCACGGTGAGCAAAACCGCGGTCTGGGAAACTTACTGGGTGACCGTCCGAACCGCAGGGACTCCGACGGCCGCACCGGCGGCGCTGCCGGCGATGACTCCTGCGCCCGGGCGGCAGTTCGGCGTCTACATTCACGTGCCGTTCTGCGCCACTCGCTGTGGCTACTGCGACTTCAACACCTACACCCCTGGCGAGCTGGGCGGGGCCAACCCCGATGGCTGGCTCACCGCGCTGCGGGCTGAGTTGGCGCTGGCCGCGCGGCACCTCGGCCGCATCCCCGAGGTCGACACCGTGTTCGTCGGCGGAGGCACGCCGTCGCTGCTGGGCGGGTCCGGCCTGGCGGCTGTCCTCGACGCTGTGCGCGCGCACTTTCCGCTGGCCGCGGGGGCCGAGGTCACCACGGAGGCCAACCCGGAGTCGACGTCTCCGATGTTGTTCGACGAGCTCCTCGCGGCCGGTTACACCCGGGTGTCGCTGGGCATGCAGTCGGCGGCCGCGCACGTGCTGGCCACGCTGGACCGCGCGCATTCGCCGGGGCGGGCGCTCGCCGCGGCACGGGAGGCCCGCGCCGCCGGGTTCGAGCACGTCAACCTCGACCTGATCTACGGAACGCCGGGGGAGTCCGACGACGACCTGCTGCGCTCGGTCGACACGGTCGTCGAGGCCGGCGTCGATCACGTGTCGGCGTACGCGCTGGTGATCGAGGACGGTACGGCGATGGCCCGACGGGTGCGACGCGGTGAGCTGGCCCCGACCGACGATGACGTGCTGGCCCGCCGCTACGAGTTGGTCGACGCGCGCCTGGCGGCCGCCGGTTTCGCCTGGTACGAGGTGTCGAACTGGAGCAGGCCGGGCGGCGAGTGCCGGCACAACATCGGCTACTGGAACGGCGGCGAGTGGTGGGGCGCCGGGCCGGGAGCGCACGGCTTCGTCGACGCGGTGCGCTGGTGGAACGTCAAACACCCGAATGCGTATGAGCAGACGCTGGCCGACGGTCGGCTGCCGGTGGCCGACTTCGAGCACCTCGACGCCGACACCATGCATATGGAGGACGTGATGCTGCGGGTGCGGTTGCGCGACGGGCTGCCGACCAACGTGCTCAGCGCGCCCGAACGCGACCGTGCCGCGGTCGCGGTGTCCGACGGGCTGCTGCGCCGGGCCGCCGACCGGCTGGTGCTCACCGACCGCGGCCGGCTGCTGGCCGACGCGGTGGTGCGCGATCTGCTCGCCTGAACATGAGCTTGTGCACGAAAATTCGCCGATTTCTCGCACATAACCTCACGTTCGCGGGCCGGGCGTTGAACGATTGACCGGTGATTGTCGTTGTGATCAGCGATGACGACTGCGGTGGATGAGCGATGACACCCGACCCCGCGCAGGCCGAGCTGCTGCGCGCGATCCACGACGAGCACAGCCAGGCACTGCTGCGGTACGTGTTGCGGCTGACGCGCGGCGACATGCCGTTCGCCGAGGACGTGGTGCAGGAAGCGCTGCTGCGGCTGTGGCGCAAACCGGAGATCCTGCAGCAGCCGGGCGACGCCGCGCGGGCGTGGCTGTTCACCGTCGCGCGCAACCTCGTCATCGACGACCGGCGCAGCGCGCGTTTCAGCCGCGAACTGCAGACCGACGACCTGCCCGAGCGGCCGTCGCACGACGCGATCGGTCCCGCGGTCGACAAGTGGGTGCTCGCCGACGCGCTCAAATCGCTCAGCCCCGACCATCGCACCGCGATCGTGCGTGCGTACTACCTCGGCCAGACTGTCGCCGACATCGCCGCGCATGAGGGGATTGCGCCGGGCACCGTGAAGTCGAGGCTGCACTACGCGTTGCGCGCGTTGCGGATCGCGCTGCAGGAAAGGGGGGTTGTCCAATGAGCCAGGAGTTCGACCGGACACCCGATGACGACCTCGCCGAATGGGATGCGGCCTACGTGCTCGGCGCGCTGAGCCTGGAGGACCGGCGCACTTACGAGGACTACCTCGCCGCGAACCCAGGGCGCGCCGCCGAGCTGACCGAGCTGGTGGAGATGCCTGGAATCCTGGGCGCGCTCAGCCGCGACGAGGCCCTCGCGTTGACCGATCTGGGCGAGGCGCCCGCCGATTCCGACGTCGCATCGCTGGCCCAGGCCGCGGCGAAGCGTCAGCGGCGGTCGCGCCGCACGATGCTCGCAGCGGCGGTGGCCGTCGCGGCGGCCCTCGCGATCGTCGGTGGAGTCGTCGGCGCGACGGTGTTCCCGCGCACGCCGTCGGTGCAGACGGTGGCTTTGGAGCCGATGCAGCCCGGTCAGCGTCAGGGCCTGACCGCGCAGTTGGCCGTGTCGGAGAAGAAGTGGGGCACCGAGCTCAACTGGGCGTGCGAGTACACCAAGGACTGGGCCCGCGACGTCGAGAGCTACGACATCGTGGTGACGACGCGCGACGGAGCGCAGACCGCCGTCGGTTCGTGGCGCCCGGCGGGGGACGAGGCGACCGGGCTGTCCGCGGCGACGAGCATTCCCACCTCGGAGATCCGCAGCATCGACATCCGGGTGTCGGGCAGCGCCGAACCGCTGGCCATCCGCAACCTCTGACGGCGTCGGCACGGCGACGCGGCGGCGCGAATTGACGTCGCGGCAAGCCCTTTGGGCGTGACCGGCACCACGCTCGCGCCGCCTGCGTAGCTCCCACAAATGAGCGCGGTTATGCCAGTATGGCCGCCATGGCGTGTGGCTTCTTAGGCAAGGCTATCCAGACTTCAGGACAACGCTGACGTGACCGATACCGCCTCACCCGACGATTCCGCACGCCCCGAACCGATCGCGATCATCGGGATCGGTTGCCGCGTGGCCGGTGCGATCGGCACGCCGGACCAGTTCTGGAACTTCCTTCTCATCGGCGGCAGCGACGTCCGTGAGGTTCCCGCCGAACGCTGGGAACCGTACCTGCAGCGCGACCCGCGCAACGCCGCGGTGCTCAAGGACGTCACGCGGCTCGGAACGTTCCTCGACGACCTGCCCGGGTTCGACGCCGAGTTCTTCGGTGTATCGCCGCGCGAGGCCGAGCTGATGGACCCGCAGCAGCGGCTGGCGCTCGAGGTCAGCTGGGAGGCGCTCGAACACGCCGGCGTCCCGCCGAAGTCGTTGGCAGGCAGCGACACCGCGGTGCTGATGGGCGTCAACTCCGACGACTACGGCAAGCTCATCATGGAGGACCTGCCCGGCATCGAGGCATGGACCGGGATCGGCACGTCGCTGTGCGGGATCGCCAACCGCGTCTCGCACCTGCTCGACCTGCGCGGGCCCAGCGTCGCCCTCGACGCGGCGTGTGCGGCCTCATTGGTCGCCGTGCATCAGGCGTGCCAGATGCTCAACGCCGGTGAGACGTCGCTGGCGCTGGCCGGCGGTGTCAGCGCGTTGATCGGCCCAGGCCTGACCCGCGTGCTCGACGTGGCGGGTGCGACGGCGCCCGACGGCCGGTGCAAGACCTTCGACGCCGCCGCCGACGGTTACGGACGCGGCGAAGGCGCAGGCGTGGTGGTGCTCAAACGGCTCGCCGACGCGCTGCGCGACGGGGACCACGTGTACGCCGTCGTGCGCGGCGGCGCGGTGGCGCAGGACGGGCGCACCGTCGGCATCATGTCGCCCAACGGCGATGCGCAAGCCGACATGTTCCGCCGCGCATGCCGATTCGCGGGTGTCGAACCCGCAAGCGTCGGCTTCATCGAGGCGCACGGCACCGGCACACCGTCGGGTGACCCCACCGAGGTGCGGGCGCTCGCATCGGTCTACGGCGCGGACCGGCCGGCCGACGCGCCGTGCCGCATCGGGTCGGTGAAGCCCAACGTCGGCCACCTCGAGGGTGGTGCCGGCGTGGTCGGGCTCATCAAGGCCGCGCTGGCGCTGCATCACCGGACCATCCCGCCGACGGCGGGCCTCACCTCGTTGACCCCTGCTGTCGATTGGGACAACAGCGGCCTGCGGGTCCCGACACAGGTCGAACCGTGGGACGGCGACGGTGCACCGAGGCGCGCCGCGGTGTGCAGCTACGGCTACGGCGGCACGATCGCCCACGTGCTGCTCGAGGAGGCGCCGCCTGCTTCCACGAACGATCCAGCAGCGCAACGTCTTCCGGCGATCATCCCCGTCTCGGCGCGCAACGTCGCGCGGCTGCGCACGCAGGCGGGCGCGCTCGCCGAACACCTGCGGGATCACCCGGCGCCGATCGAGCGCGTCGCGGCGACGCTATGGACGCGACGCTCGCACGAAGCGGCCAGGGCCGCGGTGGTCGCCGACGACACCGATAGCATCGCCGCCGCGTTGACCGCACTGGCCGAGGACGTCCCAGACCCGTCGGTGGTGACCGGGACGGTGCTGCCGGCCGCCACGAACGGTGCGGTCTGGGTGTTCTCCGGCCACGGCTCGCATTGGGCCGGTATGGGGCGGGAACTGCTCGCCGCCGCACCGGAATTCGCCGCCGTGATCGACGAGATCGATCCCGTGTTCACCGCCGAGCTCGGTTTCTCCGCGCGCGAGGCGCTGAGTACCGGTGAGCTCGGCGGCACCGACCAGGTGCAGGCGCTCACGTTCGCGATGCAGGTGGGCCTGGCCGCGGTGCTGCGCGCGCGCGGCGTCACGCCCGCCGCAGTCATCGGGCATTCGGTCGGCGAGGTCGCCGCATGCGTCACCGCGGGCGTATTCGACCTGACGGTGGGCGCCGCCGTGGCGTGCTATCGCGCCCGCGGCTTCCGATCGGTCATGGGCAAGGGTGCGATGGCGCTCGTGCGGCTGCCGTTCGCCGAAGCCGAGCGACGACTCGACGGGCGGACCGACGTGGTGGCGGCGATCAGCGCATCGCCCGAGTCGACAGTGATCTCCGGCACGGTGACAGCGATCGACGACATCAGCCGACAGTGGACCGACCAGGGCATGATGGTGCGCCGCGTCAACACCGACGTCGCGTTCCACAGCCCGGCGATGGACGCGCTCACCGCAGAGCTCGGTCGCCTCACCGCGCAACTGCCGCCGTCCAGAACACCCGAAACTTCGCTCTACACAACGGCATTGACCGATCCGCGCTCGACGGCGCCACGCGATCAGCACTACTGGGTGGCGAACCTGCGCGACCGGGTGCGGTTCTCGGAGGCCGTCTCGGCCGCGATCGAGGACGGGCACCGGCTGTTCCTCGAGGTGTCGGCGCACCCGGTGGTCGCGCACTCGATCGTCGAGACGCTCACGACGACCGGCGTCGACCAGCACGCCGTCGTCCCACTGTTGCGTCGCGACCGCCTTCAGATGCATTCGGTGGCAACGGCGGTCGCCGCCCTGCACTGCCACGGCGCGCCGGTCGAGCACCGGCTGTCGTCCACGCCGTGGGCGGCCGACCTGCCGGTCACGCAGTGGCATCACCGTCGTTTCTGGCGCACGCCCACCCCGCCACCCGGCGGCCGCGGCGTGCACGACGTCGACACCCACACCCTGCTCGGCGGCCGGATCGAGGTGACCGGTGCGATGGCCGCCAAGATGTGGCAGACACGCGTCGACCTCGACACCCGTCCATATCCGGGCAACCACCCGGTGAAAGGCACCGAGATCGTGCCCGCCGCCGTCATCGTCAACACCTTCCTGGGCGCCGCCGACGAACTCGACTCGCCCTGTGACCGCGCAGGCAGGGACCTCGTGGACGTCCGGTTGCGCACACCCGTCGCACCGGGACGGGCCCGCGACGTCCAGGTGGTTCTGCAGGACCGCGCGCTGACGCTGGCCACGCGCCTCGTCGACGACGACGAGGACGCCGACGACGGCGGGTGGCTGACCCACAGCAGCGCGGTGGTCGCCGCCGACGACGACATCGAAGACCTCCTCGGCGGGGTGCTCGACGAATCGGCCGCACGCGACGCGTGCCGCGAGGTCCTCCCGTCGGATCATGTGGTGGACACGCTCGCGACGCTCGGTGTCGCCGCGATGGGATTCGACTGGGAGATCCTCGAATTGCACGGAGGCGACGGCGAACTGCTCGCCAGGGTCGCCGCCCGCGGTGACCGCACGACGCCCGACACCTGGGCGCCCCTGCTGGACGCGGCGACGTCGGCGGCCTCCACGGTGTTCGACGGGCCGCCGCGGCTGCGCATGCCCGCTCACATCGACCGCGTGCAGGTGTACGGCCGCCCGCCCGCGGCGGCGTTGCTGCATGTTCGGCGCAGGCCAGGGACCACCACGACCGACGTCGTGCTCGCAGAGGAGTGCGGTAAGGTCCTCGCCTCGCTGATGGGCATGTCGTTCGAACAACTCGAAAGCCCCTCCGGCAGCGACGTTTCCCGAATGCTGCACCGCCTGTCGTGGCAGCCGGTGCCGTGGCAGGCAGACGGCCGGCCCAATGCGGTCGCGATCGTCGGCGGGGACGGCGCCGCTCGCGAGTTCGTGGCGCGTGACCTGTCGGCGGCCTCTGTGCCACATGCGTTCTACCGCGATGCCGCCGAACTGAGCTCTGCCGCAGTGTCATTGGATCGCGACACCGTGGTGCTGGTGCTCCCGGACCAGCACGACACGCCGGAGCGGTCGGTGGAAGTCGTGACACGGACGTTGCGCGTGCTGCTCGGACAGGGCGCCAAGGCGCGGATGTGGGTACTCACGCAGGGCGTGCACGAGGGCGCGAACGTGATGCACGCCCCGCTTTGGGGGCTGGCCAGGGTCGCCGCGGCCGAACACCCGAAGACGTTCGGCGGCGTGCTCGACATCGCTTCCGCCGAACTGCCGGTCGGCGTCCTCGCCTCGGTGCAGGGCCATCCGGTGGTGGTGTTCCGCGACGGTGTCGCCCAGTCGGCGCGGCTCGCGCCCGCGGGGCGGGGGATGGGGACCCCGATGCAGTGCTCGGCCGGCGGCACGTACGTCATCACCGGCGGCACCGGTGCTCTGGGCCTGCGGATGGCGCAGCGGTTGGCCGACGTCGGCGCGCGGCGGCTGGTGCTGCTCTCGCGCAGCGGCATGCCCGATCGATCTGCCTGGCAACCGGATTCGGATCTGGTCCACACCGTCACGGCGCTCGAGGAGCGCGGTGTGTCCGTGCGCGCGGTGGCGCTGGACATCGCCGCACCCGGGGCGGCCGACGAGCTGCGCGCCGCGCTGCGCGACCTGCCCCCGGTGCGCGGGGTGATCCACGCGGCCGGGGTCGAAGCCGGCGCCTTGCTGGTCAACACGACGCCCGAGGACTTCACCGCGGCGATGCGTCCCAAGGTCGACGGCACACTGACCTTGCACGAGGTGTTCCCGCCCGAACAACTGGACTGGCTGGTGCTGTTCTCGTCATGCGGTTACCTCGCCGGCTTCCCCGGCCAGGGCGCCTACGCGTGCGCGAACTCCTTCCTCGACGGAATGGCGCGGCACCGCCGGTCTCTCGGTGACCGCACCGTCGCCGTCGCCTGGACCGCATGGCGCGGCCTGGGCATGGGCTCGACGTCCGGCTTCGTCGCGGCCCAACTCGACGCGCTGGGTATGGACACCATCGGCGCGGACGAAGCGATGCGGGCGCTCGACCTCGCGATGCGCCACGACGACCCGAACGTCGTTGTGCTGCCACTGCTTCCGGCGGCCGCGTCGGTGCCGATGCTGGCCGACATCGCGCCGACGGAGTCCGAGGGTGTGAGCGAGGATGTGCCGGACGTCAGCCTGGTCGACGCCGATCCGGAGCGCATCGCCGCGGTCGTCGTCGCCGCCGTGGCCGCCCAGCTGGGGGTGGCCGAGGCCGACGTCGACACGAGCCTGCCGTTGGTGGAGACCGGCGTCGACTCGATCATGACGGTCGGGCTGCTCAAGCAGTTGGAGAGGCAGACCGGACTGTCGTTGCCGCCGACCCTGCTGTGGGAATATCCCACTGCGGGGGCGGTTTCCGAACGACTCGTCGAACTGCTCGACGCGCCGGAAGCCGCGGAGAAGGTCGAGGTGTCCTGAGCGAACCTCGGGCTCAGGACGTCAGCTGCGCGACGACCTTCTTCTTGTCCACCTTGCCGACCGCCGTCTTGGGCAGCGTGGGCAACGGCGACAACACGTCGGGCCTGCAGTGCGCCGAGACGCCGCGCTCGTCGAGGAACCGGTTGAGTTCGGCCAGCGAGATCGGCGCGGCCTTGAACACCACTGCGGCGCAGATCTTTTCGCCGAGAAACTCGTCCGGAAGTGCCACCGCCGCGGCGGCGTAGATCGCCGGGTGGGCGAACAGATGCTCCTCGAGATCCGACGCCGACACCGTCTCACCACCGCGGTGGATGACGTCCTTGATGCGCCCGGTCACCTCCACATAGCCGGCCCGCGGGCCGTCGGCGAAGATGCGCACGCGGTCGCCGCTGCGATAGAAGCCGTCGGGGGTGAACGAGCGCGCGTTGGCCTCGTCGGCGCGGTAATAGCCGTTGAGCGTGTAGGGGCCGCGCACCAGCAGTTCGCCTTCCTCGCCGGGCGCCACCTGCGCGCCGGACTCGTCGACGACCCGCATCTCGTCGTGCGGTGACATCGGCCTGCCCTGGGTGTTGACGGCGACATCGACGGGATCGCCGGGGCGGGTGAAGTTCAGCATGCCCTCGGCCATTCCGAAGATCTGCTGCAGTCCCGGGGTGAGGCCGGACCGGATGTACTCGGCCTCCTGCGGCGTCATCCGCGAACCGCCGACCTGCACGAGCCGCAGCGACGTCGGCAGCACCGGTTCCCATTCGCACGCCTGGGTCCACACCTTGGCCAGCGCGTTCACCAGCGCCGTGACGGTGACCTTGTGCCGGTCGATCAACGCGAATGCCGCCTCGGGGCTGGCGTCGGTGGTGAAAACCGATGTAGCGCCGACGCTCATCGAGCCCAGCAGTCCCGGGCAGGCCAGCGGGAAGTTGTGGCCGGCGGGCAACACGACGAGGTACACGTCGTCGCCGGTGAGGTGACACTCCCGGGCGCTGGTCCTGGCGGTGTAGAGGTAGTCGTTGTGGGTGCGGGCGATGAGCTTCGGCAGGCCCGTGGTGCCGCCGGACACGAGGAGGAGGGCGGGCGCATCGGTGTCGAGGGGCGGGCGCTCGCTGCGCGGACCGTCGAAAGATGCCAGCGCCGACCAGGATTCGAACCGTCCCGGCTCACCGTGGACGAACACGTGTTGCATCGCGGGGTTGTTCCTGACCAGTTCGTCGGCGAGCTCGCGGTAGTCGAAGCCGCCGACTGCATCGGGCACGATCAAGCCCACCGCGCCACTGACCGCGGCGAAATGGTTCAGTTCCGCCGACCGATGGCCCGGCAGACACATGACGGGGACGACGCCGGCGCGCAGCACCCCGAACAGGGCCACGGCGAACTCGCAGGTGTTCGGCAGTTGCAGCAGCATGCGGTCACCGGGGACGATGCCGCGGTCGGCCAGCGCGGCCGCGATCCGGTCGGCACGGGCGTCCAGTTCGGCGAACGAGTAGCTGACGGCGTCGTCGATCACCGCGGTCCGGTCGGGCCACGCCGCAACCGCGTCGGTCAGGATCGAGTCGAGCGGTTCGTCGGTCCAGTAGCCCGCGCGCCGGTACTCGTCGGCGCGGTCGGCCGGAAACGGCACGAAACCGGCCGTGAGGTCGCCGAATCCGGCGTTGTCGAGCGGTTGTTCTGCCGATGGGCGCTGCTCAAAACCGGTGCTCATGAAGGATGCGACCTCGTGGGGTAGGTGTGTTAGGTGCGTCGAATATAAGGTAGCGTTCCTGGGGTTAGTTAGGGCAGCCTGTACTAATCTGGAGGGCACGCGTGGGTGTGGGTGAGACTGGTTCGTCGACAATGCGCACTACCGATCGCACCGTCCGCGAGGAGGTCGCCGAACTCCTCGGCGTGAGTCCTGACGAGGTCGACCCGAACGCCGACCTGATCGCCTCCGGCCTCGACTCGATCCGCATGATGTCGCTGTCGGGCCGCTGGCGGAAGCAGGGCATCGACATCAACTTCGCCGCACTCGCGGAGAACCCCACGGTGTCGGCGTGGTCGGCGCTGGTGGCCAACCGGACCCGCGAGGACGCCACCGAGCGGGCCACCGAACCCGCCGCGGCGGGCGACGAGAACGAACCCTTCCCGCTGGCGCCGATGCAGCACGCGATGTGGTTGGGCCGCAACGACGATCAGCAACTCGGCGGGGTGGCCGCCCACCTGTACGTCGAATTCGACGGCGCCGGCGTGGACCCGGAACGGCTGCAGAGTGCGGCGACGAAACTGGTTGCGCGCCATCCGATGTTGCGCGTCGAAATCCTCCCCGACGGCACACAGCGCATCGGGGACCGGGGCCTGCCCGTGACGATCTACGACCTGCGCGAGCTGGACCACGCGGCTGCCGACGAGCGCCTCGAGACCATCCGGCACGAGAAGTCGCATCAGATCCTCGACGGTGACGTGCTCGAGCTGAGCCTGTCGCTGCGCCCCGATGGGCGCACCCGGCTGCATGTCGACATGGACATGAACGCCGCCGACGCGGTCAGCGCGGCCCGGTATTCGCGGTAGCTGTATCCGAGGTCGGCAAGCTCACCGCCGCGGTAGAACACGGCGAGGTCGGCCATGAACTTGCGGTAGCTCACCGCGTCGGCGGCGTTCATGTCCATGTCGACATGCAGCCGGGTGCGCCCATCGGGGCGCAGCGACAGGCTCAGCTC
>NZ_LZJE01000204.1:0-3237 GCF_001666865.1 Mycobacterium sp. E136 | reverse complement strand
CGCGACGGCCACCCACCACTTCGAGAAACCCCAGGCGGAGTTCATCGCCGACGCCATCGAGTTCGACTGCACGCTGGGCAGCAGCAGGCCGCAGGCCAACACCGTCACCGCGGCGAACAGCAGGCCGTACACCTTGAAGGCGCCTGCGGCCTTGGTGTGCGCCAGCGCCCTGCTGAGGTAATACGCGGGCCCGCCCCGGTACTCGCCGGTGAGCCGGTCGCGCGTCTTGTAGATCTGGCCCAGCGTGCACTCCACGAACGACGTCGACGCGCCGAGAAACGCCACCGCCCACATCCAGAACAGGGCACCGGGGCCGCCGAACGCGATCGCGGTCGCGACGCCGGCGATGTTGCCCGTGCCGACGCGTCCGGCCAGCGACATCGTCAACGCCTGGAACGAGGAGACACCCGACGGCGATTTCTCGCCCCTGATCATCAACCGGATCATCTCCGGTACCTGGCGCACCTGGACGAACCGGGAGCGGATGGAGAAGTACACACCCGCAGCCAGGCACAGGTACACCAGCGCGTTACTCCAGACGTAACCGTTGACTGCGTCGAGGAACTCGGACATCCGTCTCCTTAGTTCAGGTGCGCCCGGCCCGTGCTCGTCGGGGTCGGCACACGCACCGGTGGCATGTTGGCATGTCCGCGGTGTCGGTGTGTTTCATTGCGATGACAAATTCGAAACGCCGCCAGGTTGTACATCAGGCGGGCGTGAATCCGTACACCACACCGTCGCTGGTGGCAGTGACGACGCGGCGATCCTTCCCGACCGAGACGCCGACGGGCCAGCCCGTCGCCCTGGGAAGCGGATAGGTGTTCAGGGTGCGCCCGTCGGCGGGGTCGAAGACCATCAGCGCGAGTCCGGCGTCCTCTCCCTCACCGTCGCGGACCACGGTGTAGGCGACGTCGGGACCGGACCGACTCGAGGTGGACAGCGGCTGCGCGTCGTCGCGGGTCCACTGCACCTCGCCGCGGTCGCCCTCGTCCTTGATCCCGATCAGCTTCGCCCCGGGGCCGCCCCCGGCGACGACCAGCCCGTCGGGTGACACGGAAGGCGGGGTCTGCGCGAGGTAGTCGAGCGGCACCGACCACTTGGCCTTGCCATCGGCCGCGTCGAGCGCCCACAGATGGTCGTCGCGGCCGTTGATGTAGACGGTCGACCCGTCGGCCGAGAACACCGGGCTGGCAAGGGGACCGCCGCCGACGGCGTCGCTGGTCCACTCGCGGGTCAAAAGGGGCGACTGCCCGGGCCGGTACCGCAAACCGACGAGGATGGGCGCATCCGCGCCGGGCTCCCACAGCGACAGGACGATGAGGCCGGAGCCCGCGGCGAACGCGGGCGCGGCGGCCACCGGGCAGCGGGGGCGCGCCGGCTGACAGTCGCCGAGCCCGCGTTCGGAGTCCTTCGGATCGACGCCGGCGACCAAGTCCACCGGGCTGCCGTCGACCGTGCCGCGGTGGGCGTCGAACACCAGCACCTGACCGAGATGCGTCACGACCAGCAGGTGGCCCGGGCTCAGGATCCGCGGCGTGGTCGGCATCCCGATGACCGGTTGGCGCCAGCGGATCCACTGCGTCGGCGGGAACGACAGCATGGCCCCCGGTTGGCCGACGTAGAGATTGTCGAAGCCGTCGAATAGCGGGCCGGACGCACCGCCGCCCTGGACGAGGCGGGTGCACCACCGCTGCCGGGCCCTGTTGTCGGCCTCCCACACCATCAACGAGCAACCCTCGCGGGTCTGGGCGTTGGCGGCCAGGTAGCTGCCGGTGCCGAGCGCGACCTCGGCGGCGAGTTCACCCTTGACCGACCGGGTCCACTCCAGCCGGAGCGTGTCGGCGCCTGCCACCGTCTGATAGCTGCTGTTGGCGGCGTCGCGGTACTGGGCGGCCCAGCCGTCGGCGGCCTTGGCGTCGACCCAGGAATCGGTGTCCTGGCAGCCTGCCAAGGTGGCCGTGATCAGCGCTGCGGACGCCAGCACGGTCAATCGCCGGAACACTCGATCCTTCCCGTTCCTCGTCGTCGGTCCACGTGAGGGTAACCGTTCCGCACCCAATCCCTCGCGTAGGCTTTCCGGCCATGACGACCATGTGGGGCGCGCCATTGCACAAGCGCTGGCGAGGGTCGCGGCTGCGTGACCCGAGGCAGGCGAAGTTCCTGACCCTGGCCTCGCTGAAATGGGTGCTGGCCAACCGCGCCTACACCCCGTGGTACTTGGTGCGTTACTGGCGACTGCTGAAGTTCAAGCTGCGCAATCCGCACATCATCACGCGCGGCATGGTCTTCCTCGGCAAGGGCGTCGAGATCGAGGCGACGCCCGAGCTGTCGACGATGGAGATCGGTCGCTGGGTGCACATCGGCGACAAGAACACCATCCGCTGCCACGAAGGCTCACTGCGGTTCGGCGACAAGGTGGTGCTCGGCCGCGACAACGTCATCAACACCTACCTCGACATCGAGTTGGGTGATTCGGTGTTGATGGCCGACTGGTGCTACATCTGCGATTTCGACCATCGCATGGACGACATCAACATGCCGATCAAAGACCAGGGCATCATCAAGGGGCCGGTGCGGATCGGGCCCGACACCTGGGTCGGCGTCAAGGTCACCGTGTTGCGCAACACCACGATCGGGCGCGGTTGCGTGCTCGGATCGCACGCGGTGGTGCGGGGCGATATCCCCGACTACTCGATCGCGGTCGGCGCGCCGGCGAAGGTGGTTAAGAACCGCCAACTCGCCTGGGAGACATCGGCGGCGCAACGGGCGGAGCTCGCGGCGGCCCTTGCCGACATCGAACGCAAGAAGGCCTCACGCTAGCGCAGCCCGCCTCTCCCTAGCCACCCCCTAACCCCCTAACGGGGTGCTGCGTCGACCCTGCATGCGCGGGTCCCGGCAAGGGGGCGTCGACCCGTTTGCGGGGGCTCTTCCGATCCATAACGTTCGCATCAGTTCGCCGGACGGCCCGGCGACCAACTCTCAGCGGCACGAAAGGACCACGGAGATGACGAACGTAATCGACTGGATTCTGAACCTGTTTCGCGACGAGGTCTCGGCCCAGGCCTTCGTCGACGACCCCGAGCGGGCCATGTGCAGCGCCGGCGTGCACAACGCCTCGGCGGCCCAACTGCAACACGCTGCCGCGGCGGTCGCGCCGGCGGCGGTGGTGCACGGTGGTGGGAATCCGGTGGTGGGTTTGCAGCAGGCGGTGGCTCAGACGCATGGGATTGCGTTCAC
>NZ_LZJE01000203.1:0-29074 GCF_001666865.1 Mycobacterium sp. E136 | reverse complement strand
GGTGACCGCGCCCCGCCACATAACCCTGCGTCACGAGATCCCCGATCAGCACCCGCGCCCCGCCGAGCGGCAACGACAACTTCGCGGCGATCTCGGCGACCGACGGGTGATTGACGCCCATCGCCAGGATCTGCCCGCGCACGTCGTTGCCGCTCGGCGTGGCGCGGGTGCTGATCGGGGATCTCGTGACGCAGGGTTATGTGGCGGTGCGCGGCGCGCTGGGCGAGTCGAGCACCGTCGACGAGAGACGTGAGTTGATAGGAAGGACACTGCGTGGCCTCAAGGCACTCTGAGGAGCGCTCATCCGCAACAGGGTCTTCGCGCGAGCGCTCATCCGCAACGAAGATCGTCATCTCCGGCGGCTTCGGCGCCGGCAAGACGACGTTCGTCGGCGCGGTCTCCGAGATCATGCCGCTGCGGACCGAGGCCCTGGTCACTACTGCGTCGGCGGGCGTCGACGGCCTGGAGGCCACACCGCAGAAGAACACCACGACGGTCGCGATGGACTTCGGCCGCATCACCTTGGCCGACGACCTGGTGTTGTACCTGTTCGGCACGCCCGGGCAGCGTCGGTTCTGGTTCATGTGGGACGACCTCGTCAGCGGGGCGATCGGGGCGATCGTGCTGGTCGACGTGCGTCGCCTGCAGGACAGCTTCGCCGCGGTCGACTTCTTTGAGGCGCGTGAACTGCCGTTCCTGATCGCGATCAACCAATTCGACGGTGCGCCAAGGCATCCGGTGTCAGCCGTGCGTAAGGCGCTGGCGTTGGCCGAGCACATCCCGGTGATCACCGTCGACGCGCGCGACCGTCAGTCCGCCAAGGCCGCGTTGATCGCGATCACCGAGTACGCGCTCGTCAGCCTGCCTGGTTGATCGAGTGCCTCCCGACGAAACAATCTGGAGCGACGAGGAATTCACCGGCCGCGACTTTCGCGACGACGACCTCAGCCGGTTGCGCACCGAACGCGTCGTGTTCGACGAATGCGACTTCCGCGGCGTCGACCTCACCGAATCCGAACACGCCGGCAGTGCTTTCCGTAACTGCCGGTTCGAACGGGCGACGCTGCACCACAGCACGTTTCGGCAGTGCAGCATGCTGGGATCGGTGTTCACCGGCGCCCGGCTACGGCCGCTGACGCTCGTCGACGTCGACCTGACACTCGCCGTCCTGGGCGGCTGTGACCTGCGCGGCGTGGACCTCGCCGGATGCCGGATGCGCGAGGCCAGCCTGGTCGACGCCGATCTGCGCAAGGCGGTGCTGCGCGGCGCGGATCTGGCCGGCGCGCGGGTGCAGAACCTCCGGTTGGACGACGCGGACTTGCGCGGTGCGCGAACCGATGCGTCGCTGTGGACCACCGCGAGCGTCAAAGGCGTGAAGATCGCCGTCGACCAGGCGCTGGCCTACGCCGCCGCCCACGGCCTGAACATCCACGGGGAATAAGCACCGCGCACACGGGTTTCGTAGTGCATGAGTGCCGTCAGCCAGAGCGGCTTCCACGAAGGTGAACTCGCCGTGCAGGCGCGCGCGGGCGTGATGGCACAGGCCGCGCGGCTGGGCAAGGGCATGCTGGCCCCGCCCGACCTCAACGGCAGCATCGGCACGTTCCTGTCCGTTCGGGAGTTCGCCGTCGTGACGGCCACGGGAGACGACGGCCGACTGTGGACGTCCCCGCTGCACGCCCGGGCCGGGTTCCTCGAGGCGCACGATCGCACGCTTCGGATAGCGGTCCGGCCGGATCCTGGGGACCCGTTGCACGGCCTCGACGCGGGCCAGCCGATCGGCATGCTGGCCATCGACTTCGCCACACGGCGACGGGTCCGGGTCAACGGCACAATCAGCGACGGCACCGCCGACGGCCTGACCGTCGACGTCGACCAGGCATTCGGCAACTGCCCGAGATACATCCAGCCGCGCGATCTTTCCCCCGCGCAACCGTCTGCGCCGCCGCACGGGTTCATCCGCTCGGACACGCTGCAACCGTCGCATGCGGCGCTCATCACCCGGGCGGACACGTTCTTCCTCGGCACCGAGCATCCGACCCGCGGCGTCGACGCGTCGCACCGCGGCGGCCCAGCGGGTTTCGTCCGGCTCGACGGTAACCGGCTTTGGTGGCCCGACTATCCGGGCAACAACATGTTCAACAGCCTGGGCAACATCGCGGTCGATCCCGCGGCGGCCGTCCTGTTCATCGACTTCACCACCGGTGCCACCGTTGCGGTCTCGGGCACCGCGGCGGTGGTGTGGCCCGATGATGATCATGACGAGGACGGGACCGATCGGGGCGTGACGTTCACCGCGGAGGCCATCGTCTCCGGCACGCTGCGCTAGCTGCTGCTCAGCCGGATCCGCCAGCGCACGAACGTCGTGTAACCGATGCAGATGAGCGCGAGCATGGCCATGTCGAACAGCCACGTGCCGGACGTGTGGTCCCAGTGCCGATCGTTGGGTGTCAGCGGGCCGGGCACCAAGCGGATGAGGTCGATGGTCGAGGCGGACGCCGCGAAACCCCAACGGGCGGGCGTGAACCAGGACATCTGATCGAGCACGATCCGGTCCGTCACCGGGATCATGCCGCCCGAGAACACCAGCTGCGACATGATCGCGACCACCAGCAGCGGCATGATCTGTTCGTTGGATCTGGCCAACGCCGAGAGCGCCAACCCGACCATCGCCGCGGCCACCGTCGTCACCGCGATGTCGACGAACAACTCGATGCTGCGGTTGCCGAGCAGCGAACCGCTGTCCACCGCGCCGGGGCCCCAGCCCTTGCCGATGATCGCGATCACCGTGACGATCGCCGACTGCACGATCGCGAACAGCGTGAACACGAACACCTTCGCCAAAAGGTATGCGGTCGTGGACAATCCGACGGCCTGTTCGCGACGGAAGATCGCCCGCTCGCCGATCAGCGCCCGGATCGTCAGCGCCGTGCCCATGAAGATGGCGCCGACGTTGAGCATGACCAGGATCTGACCCGGCTCGTTGGGTGCGGCACCGCCCTGCATCGCGGGCACCGGGACACCGAACCCGACGTCACCGGGCACCGAGAGCGACAGCACGCCCATGATGAACGGCAGCAGCATCAGGAACGCGAAGTAGCCGCGATCAGAGATCACCAGCCGCACCTGGCGGCGCGCGATCGTCGAGAACTGTCGACGCACGCTGGTGCTGGTGGGGCTGCCCAGATCGGACGGCTCCTCGGTCGGTGGCGCAGGCGGTGGTGGCCCGTGCTGGGACAGGAAGCGCTGATTGGCCGCGTCGGGATCGCTGGCCACGCTGCTGAAGATGTCGGCCCAGTTGGTCGTGCCCATCGACGGACCGATCTGGCTGGGCGGGCCGTAGAACGCGGTCTTGCCGCCCGGCGCCAGCAGGAGCACCTGGTCGCAGACGTCGAGGTAGGTCAGCGAGTGCGTGACGACCAGCACGACGCGGCCGGCGTCGGCCAACTGCCGCAGCATCGTCATGACCTGGCGGTCCAGCGCAGGATCCAGGCCCGACGTCGGCTCGTCGAGGATCAGCAACGACGGGCCCGTCAGCAGTTCGAGCGCCACCGAAGCCCGCTTGCGTTGGCCGCCGGAGAGCTTGTCGACGCGGGTCTCCAGATGCTTGGTCATCTCGAGTTCTTCGAGCACCTGCATGACGACCTGTTCGCGGTCCGCCTTCGTGGTGTCCGGCGGCAGGCGAAGTTCCGCGGCGTACATCAGCGCCTGGCGCACCGTCAGCTGACCGTGGACGACGTCGTCCTGGGGCACCATCCCGATTCTCGAGCGCAGCGAGGCGTACTCGGCGTGCACATTGTGACCCTCGAAGGTCACCGTGCCCGTCGTCGGATGGGTGTAGCCCGCGACCAACCGCGCGAACGTGGACTTGCCCGCACCCGACGGCCCGATCACGGCGGTCAAAGTGCCGGGGCGCGCCGCGATCGAGATGTTGTCGAGCAGCGTCTTGTTGTTCTCGATGGTCCACGTGACGCCGTGCACCTCGAGCCCGCCGGTGCGGGTGGCGGCCTCGGTCTCGGTGCGACGGACCAGCGTGCCGCCGGAGAAGACGAGGTCGATGTTGCCGATCGTGACCGTGTCGCCCTCACGGAGCAGCGCCGACTCGACGCGCGCACCGTTGACGAACGTGCCGTTGATGCTGCGGTTGTCGACGATCTCGGTTCCGCCGGCCGTCGGCAACAGGGTTGCGTGGTGGCGCGAGGCCAGCACGTCGGGCACGACGATGTCGTTGTCGGTGGCTCGCCCGATCTTGACAGCGCCGGGCACGTTGTCCGCGGGCCGGCTTCCCGGCCGCAGGATCTTGAGCATGCTCGTGGCGAGGTTGCCGTCGCTGGAGCGAGGCGCGGCGGTCGGGCCCATCATCGTCGCCGACTCGAGCGCAGGTGAGGAGATCGGTTGGCGCGCGGGCTGCTGCGGGCTCGTATACGCCGCCGGGGGCGGCGTGCTCGGATACCGCGGCGGGGGAGGCGCGCTCGGATACGTCGGCTGCGGACGCGACTGACCCGGCGGCGGTCCGTACGGCCGCCCGGTGTGGGGCCCCGAAACCTGCCTCTGGTTGGCGATCGGGACCGCGACCGTCGGTGTGCGGCCCACTGCACCCTGGTGGCGACCGACCTCGAATGTCAGCCGCGGACCGTCGGGATTGCCGATGTTGACGGTCTGGCCGTCGGAGATGTCGACCGCGGGGACGCGGCGGTTGTTGACGAACATCCCGTTGAGGCTGCCGTTGTCGATCGCGACCCAGCGGCCCTGATCGAAGCGCAACACCAGATGCGCACGCGAGATCAGGGGGTGGGCGATACGTACGTCGGCGCGGAGGTCACGGCCGACGACGACGTCATTTCCCGCCGCGAAGGTCCGGGTCGATCCGTCGTACCGAACGGTCAGCGCGGGTGGGGCGGGTCGGCTCATCGACGCCAACTCTAACGGTAGGCACGTCGGAGGCAGAGGTCCGACCACGCGGTCACGGCACGGGAATGTTCCACCTTGCGGTGTCGGTGATCTGATGCAGCGCCGCGATCTGGTCCTCGCGCGTGGTGATGACGTGTGCGAACGCTGCGTCGACGGTGGTACGACCGTCGCGGGCGGGGCCCCAGTACCGGCCGATGACCACGACGCGATCGTCGTCGACCGCCAGATACTCGGCTGGGTCGACGTGCATGTCGTACAGCGTGCCGATGCGGCCCCAGACCCCGGCGATCATGTCGGCCGGACCGCGATGCCGTCCGCCGACCCCGTGGGGCATGCCGGCGCTGACGGTGCCGACGAAATCGTCGGTCAGCAGCCGGAAGAGCGCTGGGCCGTCGGCACCTGCGAGCGCGCCGTAGAACCGCCGGGCGATGTCGATGGAAGTGGACACGGCTACCTCCTTGTGTATTAGAGAGTAGTCTCTACTATAGGCTGTGGCAATGCCGAGGCCCGCGCGCTTCAGCGCCGACGATCTCCTGGACGCCGCCGCGGCACTGCTCGCCGAGCAGGGCCCCGCCGCGGTGACCGTGTCCGCGGTGGCGCGCGCCGCGGGGGCGCCGAGCGGGTCGATGTATCACCGGTTTTCGGGTCGGGCGGCACTGTGCGGCGAACTGTGGATGCGCACCGAGGAGCGTTTCGGTGAAGGATTCGCGGCGGCGCTGACCGGTACGGGCGGCCCACGCGCGCGTTGTGTCGCGGGCGCCCGTCACACCGTCCAATGGTGTCGCGACCACCGCACCGAGGCCGCGGTTCTGCTCGCGGGTGCCGATGCGCTGTGTGCCGCCGAGTGGCCGCCCGAGTTGCACGACAGGAGGCGCCGCCTGCGCAGGCGCTTGCGGCGCCTGCTGTCCGGACTGCACGCCGACGGCGACCGGGTGAACGCCGCGGTGATCGACATCCCCTATGCCGTCGTGCGTCGACACCTGCTGGCGGGGACGGCGATTCCGGCGAGCGCGGAGGCGATCGTCACCGAGTGCGCCGAGGCCCTCATACCTGGCGACTGACGAAAGTTTGCCGGTCATCCGGCGAGTCGCGCGCGGTTGGCGGCGAAACGTGGTCACCATAGGGCATGGTGTCTCGGGCGCCTTTCGTGGTCGTCGGCATTGCTGGGCTTTGCCTCGCCGCGGCGTTCCTGGCGCCGACGGTCGACGCGCAGAGCGCGATTGCCATCGACGACCGCGGGTTCGTCGATTCGAAGGCCCGGTGCGAGGCGCCGTGGCAGCCAGTGGCTTTCGGCCGCACCCAGTTCGCGCTCGTGGCGATCTGTAAGCGCAGCGGCAGCCACGAGTACCGCGGTGTGCGGATGAAGGACGGTCTGGTGCTGACCGCACCAGCGGTCGAGAAGACCGACGGGGTGTTCACCGCCGAGAACGACGGAGCCACCTACACGTTCTCGGCGAAGGAACTCGTCGTGAGCGCGGGCGACCGCGTGTTGGTCACCGAACCGATGGTGGCCTACGTCGAACCGCGGCCCGCCGTGGACGGCTGATAGTTGTCCGGCGCCCCGGTCAACACGCAGTGGGTGTGGCCGTAGATCGTCGGCATGCACTTGTTGCAGTGATCGCAGATCGACCGCACCGAGCTGTCCGCCTGGATGCGGTTGAGCAGATCCGGTTCGGCCAGCAGTGCCCGGCCCATCGCCACGAAGTCGAAGCCCTCGGCCATCGCCAGGTCCATCGTCTCGCGATTGGTTATGCCGCCCAACAGGATCAGCGGCAGCTTCAACTCGGCGCGGAACTGCCTGGCGTGGCGTAACAGGAACGCCTCGCGATACGGGTACTCCCGCAGAAACTTCTTGCCGGTCATTCGGATGCCCCACCGGATCGGCGGTTTGAAGGCGTTGGCGAACTCCTTGACCGGTGCATCGCCGTGGAACAGGTACATCGGATTGACCAGCGAGCTGCCCGCGGTCAGTTCGATGGCGTCCAATCCGCCGTCCTCTTCCAGCCACTTCGCCGTCTGCAAGGACTCCTCGACGGTGATGCCACCGCGCACGCCGTCGGACATGGTGAGCTTGGCCGTCACCGCGATCGGGTTGCCCTCCTTCTCGACGGCCTGGCGCACGGCCCGCACGACGCCGCGCGCAACCTTGGCCCGGTTCTCCAGCGAGCCGCCGAACTCATCGGTGCGGCGGTTGAGCAGCGGGCTCAAGAACGAGCTGGCGAGATAGTTGTGGCCGAGGTGGATCTCGACCGCGTCGAACCCGGATTCGATCGCCAGGCGCGCGGCGTTGGCGTGCGCCTCGGTGACGTCGCGAATGTCGTCGCGCGTGGCCTTCTTCGCGAACCGCATCGACAGCGGATTGAAGAAGCGCACCGGCGCCAGCGCCTTGGCCTTGTTGGTCCGTGCGTTGGCGACCGGTCCCGCGTGTCCGATCTGCGCGCTGATCGCCGCGCCCTCGGCGTGGATCGCTTCGGTCAGCCTCGTCAATCCCGGCACGGCCTCCGGCCGCATCCAGATCTGCCAGCCGTCGGTGCGTCCGCCGGGGGCCACCGCGCAGTAGGCGACCGTCGTCATGCCGACCCCGCCTGCGGCGGGCAGCCGGTGATAGTTGATCAACTCGTCGGTGACGAGCGCGTTCGGCGTCGATGCCTCGAACGTCGCCGCCTTGATGATCCGGTTGCGCAGCGTCACCGGGCCGAGTTTGGCCGGGGTGAACACATTGGGCTGAGTGTTCATAGAAAGCGAGCATGCCAGACTGAGACCCGTGGGTGCGATCACACTGGACGGTAAGGCCACGCGCGACGAGATCTTCGTCGACCTCTCCGAACGGGTCGCGGCGCTGACCCAGGGCCGTCTTCGCGGCTCGGCCGCGGTGGCCGGACGCACCCCGGGACTGGGCACGGTGCTCGTCGGCGACGACCCCGGTTCCCACGCCTACGTCCGCGGTAAGCACTCCGACTGTGCGAAGGTCGGCATCAACTCGATCCGCCGCGACCTGCCCGCCGACATCAGCCAGGCCACGCTCGACGAGACGATCGACGAGCTCAACGCCAACCCCGAGTGCACCGGTTACATCGTCCAGCTTCCGCTGCCCAAGCACCTCAACGAGAACTCCGCCCTGGAGCGCATTGACCCGGGCAAGGACGCCGACGGTCTGCATCCGACCAACCTGGGCCGGCTGGTGCTCAACGAGCCGGCCCCGTTGCCGTGCACCCCGCGCGGGATCGTGCACCTGCTGCGCCGCTACGAGGTGGAGATCGCGGGCGCGCACGTGGTGGTCATCGGTCGCGGCGTCACCGTCGGGCGCCCGCTCGGGCTGCTGTTGACCCGGCGTTCGGAGAACGCAACGGTCACGTTGTGCCACACCGCAACTCGTCACCTGCCGGAGTTGGCCCGCGAGGCCGACATCATCATCGCCGCGGCGGGCATGCCGCACATGGTGACCGCCGAGATGGTTCGGCCCGGCGCGGCCGTCGTGGACGTCGGGGTCAGTCGCGACGAGAACGGCAAGCTCGTCGGTGATGTCCACCCCGACGTCTGGGATGTCGCGGGCCATGTGTCGCCCAATCCGGGCGGTGTGGGTCCGCTGACGCGCGCATTCCTGCTGACGAATGTGGTCGAGCGCGCGGAGGTACTGGCCGCGACGTGACGCCAAAGGAGTTCGCGCGCAAGGTTTTCGCCGGTCAATGGCCGTTCTGGTCGGTCGGCCTGATCTTCGCCGCCGCGTTCGTTCTGGTGGTCGCGGGATATTGGCGGCGCGGCGCGCTCGTGATGGCGATCGGGGTCGGGGTGGCGGCGGCGTTGCGGCTGCTCCTGAGCGATGATCGCGCCGGACTTCTCGCGGTGCGCAGCCGTGGCGTCGACTTCGTCACCACCGCCGTCGTCAGCGCAACGATGCTCTACATCGCGTGGACCATCGACCCGTTGGGCACCAGCTGATTCACAGTAAAATGCCCGGTATGCAATCTTGCATGGTGGGCAAGTTTATGGTTACCGTGGTCGCATGGCCGGACTTCGGGAGCGTAAGAAGCTCGACACCAGGCGCGCGCTGAGCGACGCCGCACTCAAACTCGCGTTAGAGCGTGGTTTCGACGGTGTGACCCGCGAGGCGATCGCCGACCTGGCGGGCGTGTCGCTGCGCACCTTCAACAACTACTTCAGCGGAAAGTACGAGGCGCTGGCCTACCGCCAGACCGAACGGTTGCGCCGCAGCATCGCCGTGCTGCGCGGCCGGCCCGCCGATGAACCCCTCTGGACGTCGATCACCGAGTCCGTGCTCGCACCGTTGGAAGAGGACATGAGCGACGCCGACGGCGCGGAGCGCCGGATACCCAGCCGTGAGGAGTTCGCCGAGATACGAAAGCTTCTGATGCGGCCCGAGATTCGCGACGCGGTGTCGAGGGAGTTGTTCGACGAGTGGATGGAGGTGGTCGCCGAGCGCACGGGAACCGACCCGCAACGCGATATGTACCCTCGGCTCGTCGCGGCCGTCGTGCGCGCCGTCGGCGACGCGGCCACCGAGATCTACGTGCGTGCCGATCCGCCGGTGCCGATCACGACGCTGATCCGTGCGGGCTTCGCCGAAGTGGCCGCGGGGCTACCGGATCCGAGCAAGTCATGACCGCCGAAAACGTCGTGATCAGCGGAGCCGGCCCCAACGGGCTGCTGCTCGCGTGCGAGCTCGCACTGGCGGGCGTTCGCCCCGTGGTGCTCGACCGGCTGCCGGCTCCGAGCGAGGAGCCCAAGGCCAACGGCCTTGTGGGCCAGGTGATCCGGCAGCTCGACATGCGCGGGCTCTACCACGCGTTCGGCGGCGAGGAGGGACCGCCGCGTCCCGCGGCCGGTGGGCCGTTCGCGGGGATCGCGCTGAGCTTCTCAAATATCGCACCGAACCCGATGCACGCGTTGCTGATTCCGCAGCCGCGGCTGGTGCGGCTGTTGGAGAAGCACGCGCTCGGGCTCGGTGTCGACATCCGGTGGGGCCACGAGTTGATCGGCCTCGAACCAGGTTCCGACTCCGTTGCGGTGACGGTCGCGGTCGAGGGGCAGACCTACGCCCTGCGCACGCGCTACCTGGTCGGCGCCGACGGCGGACGCAGTTTCGTCCGCAAGCGTGCGGGGATCGGATTTCCCGGGCACACGTCGCCGATCGAGAGCCGCGTCGCCCATGTCGGACTGCCCGACGAGTTGCTCGTTCCCGGCCAGGGATACGACATTCCCGGCTTCGGTCGCCTGAGATTCGGTTACAACCGCTTCGAACGCGGCAGCATCATCCTCTTCCCGCTCGAGCCCGATCGCCCGCTGCTGGGCACCATTGAATACGGCGAGGCACGGCAAAGCGCCGACGAGGACATGACGCTCGACGAGTTGCGCGCCAGCGTCCGCCGCATCATCGGTGTTGATGTACCCCTGCACACCCCGAAAAGGGCGGGCCCGCATGCCCTTCGGCGGCTCGAACACATCAACTCACGTCAGGCCGACCGCTACCGGGCCGGCCGGGTCCTGCTGCTCGGCGACGCGGCTCACGTGCATTCGCCGATGGGAGGGCCGGGCCTGAACCTGGGGCTGCAGGATGCGGTCAACCTTGGCTGGAAGCTGGCGGCCGTCGTCAACGGTTGGCCGGCCGACGATCTGCTCGACACCTACGAGTCCGAGCGGTATCCGGTCGGCGAACGTGTGATGATGCACTCGCAGGCTCAGCTCGCGCTCTCGGCGCCGGGACCCGATGTCGAGGCTCTGCGAAGGCTCTTCGGCGAACTGGTCCAACAGCGCGGTGTCACAGAGCATCTCGCACACTTGCTGGCGGGCTCGGACGTGCGCTACGACGTCGGCGACGACCATCCGCTGTCGGGACGGATGGCGCCGGAACTGGCGCTCGCCGACGGTCGTCGCCTCGCCGAACTCCTGCACCGCGGCCGTGCGGTGCTGCTCGACCTCGACGGCGGAGCCGCAGCGACCGTCGCCCAGCCGTGGGCCGAGCGCGTCGACCCGATTATCGCAGCGGCCGAGGATCCGCCCGCCGCGGCCATGCTCGTTCGGCCCGACGGTTATGTCGCCTGGGCCGCTGAGCAATTCGACGACGCGGGTGCCGACGCCCTGCGGGTCGCGCTCGGGCGCTGGTTCGGCTCGACGCTCAGGCCAGCGAAGCGCGGATGCACACCGTGACGTACGGCAGCGCGAGCCCCGTCGAGTTGGCCAGCGCCGGATGGGTTGCCAACAGCTCGCGCACCCGGTCCAGCGTCCTGGTGCGGACCTTCTCCGGTGACGTGATGCAGTAACTGCGCGACGCGACCAGGTCGATGAGCGCTTGTGGGGTCAGGTAACTGGTCCACTCGACCTGATGGCGTTCGACACCGGTGAACGGTTCGGGCAGCGCCACGGTGTTGCTGAACGGGTCGTGCTCTTGGCCGATGATGTGACCGAGGTCCTTCACCCAGCCCAGCCGCTCGTCGCGGGTGTTCCAGACCAGACCCAGCCGGCCGCCGGGGCGCAATACGCGCGCCACCTCCTTGACCGCGCGCTCGAGGTCGAACCAGTGCCACGCCTGGGCCACCAGCACGGTGTCGACGCTGTCGTCGGGCAGCGGGATCTCCTCGGCGGTGCCGAGCAGTGCGGGCGTCTCGGGCAGCGAACTGCTCAGCAGCTCGAGCATTTCCGGGATCGGGTCGACCGCCACGACGTCGAGGCCGCGCTCGACGAGGCGCGTGGTCAGCTTGCCAGTGCCTGCGCCGAGGTCGAGCACCTTGGAGGCGCCCGACGGCAACAGCCAGTCGATCGCCTCGGGCGGATACGACGGCCGACCGCGTTCGTATGCCGCGGCTTCTGCGCCGAACGACAGCGAGCGATCGTGCTCCGGCCCGCTCACCGAGATGCCAGCTCCAGCGTTCGGCGGATCAGCTTGTACACCGCATCCGTCTCCACCAGAAAGCCGTCATGCCCGTAGATCGAGTCCACGACATCCAAACCGGCGCAGCCCGGCAGCAATTCGGCCAGCTCCTCCTGCAGCCGCAGCGGATAGAGCCGATCCGAGGTGATGCCGCCGACCACCGCGGGCACCGGGCAGCCACGCAACGCGGCCTCGACACCTCCGCGGCCGCGACCGACGTCGTGACCCGACAGCGCCTCGGTGAGCGCCACGTACGTGCCGGCGTCGAACCGCGACACCAGCTTTCGGCCCTGATGCTCCAGATAGCTCTGCACGGCGTAGCGGCCGCCGACGGCCGGATCCTCACCGTCCTGCGGAACGTTGGCGAACCGGGTGTCGAGCTCTTCCTCGCCGCGATAGGTCAGATGCGCGAACCGGCGGGCGATCTCCATGCCGACGTCGGGCGAGAGCCCGGTGCCGTAATAGTCGCCGTTCTGCCAGTTCGGGTCGGCCTTGATCGCGGCGACCTGCGAGCACTGGGTGCCGATCTGGTCGGCGGTGGCTCGGGCGCCGACGGCCATCACCAGCCCCGACCGCACCCGATCCGGATGGCCGACCATCCACTCCAGCGCCCGGGCGCCGCCCAGCGAGCCGCCCATGACCGCGGCGACCTGGGTGATGCCGAACGCCTCCAGCGCGGCGATGTCGGCGCGAACCTGGTCCCGCACGGAGACGACCGGGAAGCGGGAACCCCATGCCTTGCCGTCGGGATGCAGCGAGCTCGGGCCGGTGGAGCCGCGGCAGCCACCGAGCACATTGGTCGCCACCGCGCACCAGCGGTCGGTGTCGATCGGCCCGCCGGGCCCTGCGACACCGTCCCACCAACCGGGGGTCGGGTGGTCGGGTCCTGCCGGACCGGTGATGTGCGAATCGCCGGTCAGCGCATGCAGCACGACGACGACGTTGTCGCGCGTGGGCGACAGCTCGCCCCAGCGCTGCACGGCGATCGACACATCGTCGATGACCGCGCCGTTCTCCAGCGTCAGCGGGCCGATGTCGACCACGCCGATCTCGCCTTCGACGGGCAGACTCAAGGTGGGTACCTCCGAAATCGTCATCAGAACGCCGCCATGGTGTTCGGATCGGTCTTGCCCGCGGAGCTGAACGGCTTGGCCGCGGCGAAACCCTGCTCAAGATCGGTCAGGATGTCGTCGATGCCCTCGATGCCGACCGCCAGGCGCACCAGCCCCGGCGTGACGCCGCTGGCCAACTGCTCCTCCGGCGACAGCTGGGCATGCGTGGTGGACGCCGGGTGGATCACCAGCGAGCGGACGTCGCCGATGTTGGCGACGTGGCTGTGCAGGGTCAGCGCGTTGACGAAGGCCTTGCCCGCGTCGACGCCGCCCGCCAGCTCGAACGCGAGCACAGCGCCGGTGCCCTTGGGCGCCAACTCCTTTCCGAGTTCGTACCACGGGGACGACGGCAACCCGGCGTAGTTCACCGAGATCACGTCGTCGTGGCCCTCGAGGTACTCGGCCACCTTCTGGGCGTTCGCGACGTGGCGCTCGACGCGCAGGCTCAGCGTCTCCAGGCCCTGGGCGATCAGGAAGGCGTTGAACGGCGACGCCGCCGAACCGAGGTCGCGCAGCAGCTGCACGCGCGCCTTGAGTGCGAACGCCGGCGGACCCAGTTCGGCGAACACCACACCGTGGTAGCTGGGGTCGGGTTCGGTGAAGCCGGGGAACTTGCCGCTCGTCCAGTCGAACGTGCCGCCATCGACGATGACGCCGGCGATCGCGGCGCCGTGCCCGCCCAGGTACTTGGTGGCGGAGTGCACGACGATGTCCGCACCGTGTTGCAGCGGCTGGAGTAGATACGGGGTGGCGATGGTGTTGTCGACGATCAGCGGCACCCCGCTGTCATGGGCGACCGCGGCGACGTTCGGGATGTCGAGCACGTCGATCTTGGGGTTCGAGATCGACTCGGCGAAGAACGCCTTGGTGTTGGGCCGCACGGCCGCACGCCAGGAGTCGAGGTCGTCGGGATTCTCGACGAAACTGACCTCGATCCCGATCTTCGGGAACGTGTAGTGGAACAGGTTGTACGTGCCGCCGTAGAGCCGCGGGCTGGACACGATGTGGTCGCCCGTGTTGGCCAGGTTCAGGATCGCGAAGTGTTCGGCGGCCTGACCGGAGGCCAGAAACAGAGCCGCGACGCCGCCCTCGAGCGCCGCGATGCGCTGCTCGACGACGTCCTGCGTCGGGTTCATGATCCGGGTGTAGATGTTGCCGGGCTCGGCGAGGCCGAACAGCGCCGCGGCGTGATCGGTGCTGTTGAATGTGTAAGACGTTGTCTGGTAGATCGGCAGCGCCCGCGCATTGGTCGCCGGGTCGGGCGACTGGCCGGCATGGACCTGTTTGGTCTCGAACGCCCACCCAGCGGTGGGGTCAGTGTCTTCGGTGCTCATCGAATCTCCTGTTGTGAGGGGCCTGGAAGGGGCATTTCACGCACTCAGCGGTAACTGCGCACGCCGGACCTCCGCTGTCTTCTCTGGGGGCCCGTCACAACGGACCCGCGCTTGCCGGTAGCCGCTTCTCAGCGGGTACTCAACCTGGTCATCACCCGGGGCACCCCACCGCGGTTGGAGGGTTGCCGACCAGCAAGCCGGGGCTTGTCGCTGGCACTCATGACCGATGAGAAGCGTATCTCATATTGCTCATCGCGTGCCAGCGAGGGGATCTCGGCGAGGCGTGCCCGAAGCTACCGGTCAGTAGCAGATCACACACCCGAAAGCGGACCCCCCTGGCTCACACACAGGGTCACCTCCGAGGGAATACTGGTAGTCGACTGACCGACTAGCGAGCCGGGAGAACCCCACATGACTGCCGAGCAGCCGACCATCATCTACACGCTGACCGACGAGGCGCCGCTGCTGGCGACCTACGCGTTCCTGCCGATCATTCGCACGTTTACCGAACCGGCGGGCATCAACGTCGAGACCAGCGACATCTCGGTGGCGGCACGCATTCTCGCGGAGTTCTCCGACCGCCTGTCCGAAGAGCAGCGCGTGCCCGACAACCTGGCCAAGCTGGGGAAGCTCACCGAGAAGCCGGACACCAACATCATCAAGCTGCCGAACATCAGCGCGTCGGTGCCGCAGTTGCTGGCCGCCATCAAGGAGCTCAAGGCCAAGGGCTACGACCTGCCGGACTACCCGGGCGAGCCGAAGAACGACGAGGAAAAAGAGATCAAGGAGCGCTACGCCAAGATTCTCGGCAGCGCGGTCAACCCGGTTCTGCGGCAGGGCAATTCGGACCGGCGTGCCCCCAAGGCGGTCAAGGAGTACGCGCGCAAGCACCCGCACAGCATGGGCGAGTGGTCGATGGCGTCGCGAACGCACGTGGCGACCATGAAGAAGGGCGACTTCTACCACGGCGAGAAGTCGATGACCCTCGACAAGGACCGCAAGGTCAAGATGGTGCTCGAGACGAAGAGCGGCGAGACCGTCGTGCTCAAGCCGGAGGTCAAGCTCGACAGCGGCGATGTCATCGACAGCATGTTCATGAGCAAAAAGGCGATGTGCGAGTTCTTCGAAGAACAGATCGAGGACGCCTACAAGACCGGCGTGATGTTCTCGCTGCACGTCAAGGCGACGATGATGAAGGTGTCACACCCGATCGTGTTCGGCCACGCGGTGAAGGTCTTCTACAAGGACGCGTTCGCCAAGCACCAGAAGGTGCTCGACGAGCTCGGCGTGAACGTCAACAACGGGATGTCGGACCTGTACGACAAGATCCAGGCGCTGCCCGCCTCACAGCGTGAGGAGATCGTCCAGGACATCCACGCCGTGCACGAGCACCGGCCGGAGCTGGCGATGGTGGATTCGGCCCGCGGCATCACCAACTTCCACTCGCCCAGCGACGTGATCGTCGACGCGTCGATGCCGGCGATGATCCGGCTCGGCGGCAAGATGTACGGCGCCGACGGGCGGACCAAGGACACCAAGGCGGTGAACCCCGAGTCGACGTTCAGCCGGATCTATCAGGAGATGGTCAACTTCTGTAAGACCCACGGCCAGTTCGATCCGACGACCATCGGCACCGTCCCGAACGTCGGGCTCATGGCGCAGAAGGCCGAGGAGTACGGCAGCCACGACAAGACCTTCGAGATTCCCGAGGACGGCGTCGCCAACATCGTCGACGCCGACACCGGCGAGGTGCTGCTGACGCAGAACGTCGAGACCGGCGATATCTGGCGTATGCCGGTGGTCAAGGACGCCGCGATCCGGGACTGGGTCAAGCTCGCCGTGACCAGGGCGCGGGCGTCGGGCATGACCGCGCTGTTCTGGCTCGACACCGAGCGGCCGCACGAGGTGGAGCTGCGCAAGAAGGTCAAGGAGTACCTCAAGGAGCACGACACCGAGGGCCTGCACATCCAGATCATGCCGCAGGTGTGGGCCATGCGGTACACGCTGGAACGGTTGATCCGCGGTCAGGACACCATCGCTGTGACGGGAAACATCCTGCGCGACTACCTGACCGACCTTTTCCCGATCCTGGAGCTGGGCACCAGCGCGAAGATGCTGTCGATCGTGCCGCTGATGGCCGGTGGCGGCATGTACGAGACCGGTGCGGGCGGTTCGGCACCGAAGCACGTCCACCAGCTGGTCGAGGAGAACCACCTGCGCTGGGATTCGCTGGGCGAATTCCTCGCTCTCGGAGCGTGTTTCGAAGACATCGGGCGCAAGACCGGCAACAAGCGTGCCGTCCTGCTAGGCAAGACGCTGGACTCGGCGATCGGAAACTTGTTGGACAACAACAAGAGCCCGTCGCGTAAGACCGGCGAGCTGGACAACAGGGGCAGCCAGTTCTACCTCGCGATGTACTGGGCGCAGCAGCTCGCCGAGCAGACCGAGGACAAAGAACTGGCCGACCACTTCGCGGACCTGGCGAAGTCGCTCGCCGAGAACGAGGACGCGATCGTGTCCGAACTTGCGGAGGTGCAAGGCGATTCGGTCGATATCGGCGGGTACTACTACCCGGACCCGGAGAAGACGACCGCGGTGATGCGGCCGAGCAAGACCCTGAACTCTGTGCTGGAGGGCGCGACGGAAGAGCCCGTCACCCAGCTTTAGCCGCCGAGCGCCTCGCGCGGCGGTTCTACATGGCGGTCGACGAACTCGAGGATCAGGTCGGCCACGCGCTGCGGCGCCTCGAACATCGGGATGTGGCCGACGTCTTCGAGATGCGTGATCTGCGGGCTCGACTGCAGGTGTGCGGTGAAGTGGCGGGTGAACCGGGGATGCGGCAGAACGCGGTCCTTCTCGCAGATCACCAGGTGCGTGGGGCAGGCGCTCTCGGCCAGCTCCATCAGGCCGGGCGTCAGCAGCGACTTCACCAGCAGCTGGTAGTAGGCCGGACAGTGCGTGACGTCGTCGATGATGTCGATGAGGTCGTCGTCGGACAGGCGGTCCGGCGTGGCGCTGATCGGGAAGTGCGCCAGGTAGCGCGTGAACGGGAACTTCAGGACCCGCTGTCGGAACGCGAGCGTGAACAGCCACACCGGGAAGCCGGCGACGAACTTGCCGACGATCTCGAACTTGGCGGGCGTGAACTTGCTCCAGCCGCCCGCGGGCGCGATCCCGGTCAGCGTGCGGGCCCGGCCCCGGCGCTCCAGTTCGAAGGCGACCCAGCCGCCAAGCGAGTTGCCCACGACGTGCGCGGTGTCCCAGCCGAGCGCGTCGAGTCGGCGTTCGACATCGTCGGCGAGCTCTTTGGTGTCCAGGAAGCGGTGCCCCTTCACGCCGCCGTTGTGCCCGGGCAGCGTGGGTGCGAACACCTCGTAGCGGCCGGTGTCGGCAATCAACGGGACGACCTTCTTCCACACGTTCTGCGACATCATGAACGGGTGTAGCAACAGCATGGGTTCGCCGGAGCCGACGTGCAGCGGGTCGCGCGGCAAGTTTCTAGCCATCAGCCCGACACTAAGGTGATACCGCCGGTACCGCAAGTACGTCGGTATGGTCTGCCGCTGTGACCTCGCTGATCGTCAGCACCATCAACGTCAACGGCATCCGCGCCGCGGTCAAAGAGCGCTCGCCACAGAACCGCGGCCTGCTGCCGTGGTTGGCGTCCACCACCGCCGACGTGGTCTGCCTGCAGGAGACCCGCGCCGACGACACCCAGCTGGCCGCCGCGCTGGCGCCTGCGCTGGATGATGGCTGGCATCTCGCGTCGGCCGAACCCCACATCAAGGGCCGCAGCGGCGTCGCGGTGCTTTCGCGTCACCCGATCGACGCATCGCGGCTGCCGGAGTCCGACGAGTTCGGCGCGCACGGCCGCTACCTGGAGGTCGACACCGCGGGGACGACGGTGGCGACCGTCTACGTCCAGACCGGTGAGGCCGAGACCGACCGTCAGCTCGAGAAGGAACGGTTCATGGCCGAGCTCGCCGCGCGGATGGCGACGCTGACCGACTCGGACGCCGTCGTCTGCGGCGACTGGAACATCGCCCACACCGAGAACGACATCAAGAACTGGAAGGGCAACATCAAGAAGTCCGGCTTCCTGCCCAGCGAGCGTCAGTGGCTCACCGAACTGCTGGCCTCGGGCTGGGTTGACGTGGTCCGCGAGCTCCATCCCGACCAGCCGGGCCCGTACGCGTGGTGGTCGTGGCGGGGCCGTGCCTTCGACAACGACGCCGGCTGGCGGATCGACTATCAGCTGGCCACGAAGGCCCTGGCGACGCGGGCGGTCGCCGCCCGGGTGGAGCGCGCCGAGGCGTACGCGCTGCGCTGGTCGGACCACGCGCCGGTGACGGTCGAATACGGGCCGCGTGAAATGATCGGACGATCATGAGCAGTTCGTCGAAACCCGTCGTCTTCTCCGGTGTCCAACCCACCTCCGATTCGCTGCACCTGGGCAACGCGCTGGGTGCGATCCAACAGTGGGTCGGCCTACAGGACGACCACGACGCGTTCTTCTGCGTGGTCGATCTGCATGCGATCACGATTCCGCAGGATCCCGAGCGGCTGAGGCGGCGCACGCTGGTCACCGCCGCGCAGTACCTGGCGCTGGGCATCGACCCGAACCGCAGCACGATCTTCGTGCAAAGCCACGTTCCGGCGCATGCCGAATTGGCTTGGGTGCTGGGCTGTTTCACCGGGTTCGGGCAGGCGTCGCGGATGACGCAGTTCAAGGACAAGTCCCAGAAGGAGGGTAGCGAGGCGACCACGGTCGGGCTGTTCACCTATCCGGTGCTGATGGCCGCCGACGTGCTGCTCTACGACACCGATCTCGTGCCGGTCGGCGAGGACCAACGCCAGCACCTGGAGCTGGCACGCGATGTGGCGCAACGGGTCAACTCCCGTTTCCCGGACACCTTCGTCATTCCCGAGCCGATGATCCCGAAGGCGACGGCGAAGATCTACGACCTGCAGGATCCGACGTCGAAGATGAGCAAGTCGGCGGGGACCGAGGCCGGACTGATCGGCCTGCTCGACGATCCGAAGGCCTCGGCCAAGAAGATCCGTTCCGCGGTCACCGACAGCGAGCGCGAGGTGCGCTTCGACCCGGACGCCAAACCCGGGGTGTCGAACCTGCTCACCATCCAGTCGGCGGTCACCGGCACCGACATCGACAAGCTCGTCGAGGGGTACGCCGGGCGCGGCTACGGCGACCTCAAATCCGACACCGCGGAGGCCGTCGTCGAGTTCGTCACCCCGATCAAGAGCCGCGTCGACGAACTGCTCGACGACCCCGCGGAACTGGAATCCGTGCTGGCGACGGGCGCCGCACGGGCGCGCGACGTGTCTGCCGCGACGCTGCGGCGGGTATACGACCGGTTGGGTTTTTTGCGCCCGGGCGGCTGAGGTTTTCGGGAGGTTGGCGTGACACAACCCGCCGAGCCGGAAGGTTTCGTCGGCCGGCTGCGGTCGCGATACGAGTGGTTCGACCACGTCATGCGGGCGCAGCAGCGCTACAACGACAGCAAGGGCGATTTCTACGCCGCGGGCATCACGTACTTCACGGTCTTCGCGATGTTCCCGTTGCTCATGGTCGGATTCGCCATCGCCGGCTTCATCCTGGCCAGCCAGCCGGAACTGCTCGCCGATCTTCAGGACAAGATCCGGGCGTCGGTCTCCGGAGACATCGCCACCCAGCTGGTCGAGCTGATGGACTCCGCGATCGAGTCGCGCACCTCGGTCGGCATCATCGGGCTGGCGACCGCGGCGTGGGCGGGGCTGGGCTGGATGGCGAACCTGCGTGAGGCGCTGAGCCAGATGTGGGGCCTGATGCGGCGCGACGCACCCGGTTTCGTGCGCACCAAGCTGTCGGACCTGACGGCCATCGTCGGCCTGTTCGTCGCTATCGCCGGCACCATCGCGTTGACCGTGGTGAGCAGCTCGGGGCTGGCCCGTAAGGCCGTTGAATGGGTTGGGCTGGAGGATGTTCCGGGCATGAGCATTCTGCTGCGGGTGGTGTCGCTCGCGGTGTCGGTGTTGATCAGCTGGCTGCTGTTCACCTGGATCATCGCGCGGCTGCCCCGCGAATCGATCAGCTTCCGTTCCGCGCTGCGCGCGGGGCTGCTCACGGCGGTGGCGTTCGAGGTCTTCAAACAGGTGGCGTCGATCTACCTGCGTTCGGTGGTGACGGGTCCGGCAGGGGCCACGTTCGGTCCGGTGCTCGGCCTGATGGTGTTCGCCTACATCACCGCGCGGCTGATCCTCTTTGCGACGGCGTGGGCGGCAACGTCGATCGAGAACTTGGAGGCCGCGCCCGTCTTCCCGCCCGACGCCGCACAGATCACGCCTCGCGTGCAGGTGCAGGAGGGTGTCGGAGTGGGCGGGGTGCTGGCCGCCGCTGCGGCGGGGGCGCTTGGCGCGCTGGGTATTTCGCGGCTCCGCCGCCGCTAGCTGACCAGCCTGAGCCCGACGACGCACCCGATGATCCCCGCGATCAGGAGCGCCTTGACGGCCGACGCGCTCTCCGCCCCGGTGAGCATCGCGTAGCCGACGGTGAGGGAGGCGCCGATACCGACCCACACCGCATAGCTGGTGCCCGGTGGCAGGCTGCGCATCGCGATGCCCAGACCGGCCATCGAGAGCACCAGCGCCACCAGGAACACCATCGATGGGCCGAGCTTTGTGAACCCCTCGGTCCTGCCGAGCGCGGAGGCCCACACCGCTTCGAGAACACCGGACACCACGAGAATCAGCCACGCCATCCGGCCCACCGTACCCAAGGCGTAACGTGCCGCTGCGTGCCTCTTTCCACGCCGTGGTCGGAGCGGATGGGCCTGTCCGCGCCGATCGTCAACGCCCCGATGGGCGGCACCGCAGGCGGTGCACTGGCCGCCGCGGTCTCACGGGCCGGTGGCCTCGGCATGATCGGTATGGGTAGCTCGGCGACCGCCGCGGCGCTCACCGCCGAACTGCCCCACGTGGCCGGGTTGGACGTCGGTATCGGTCTCGTGCACTGGGTGACGGCGGCGCAGCCCGAACTGCTCGACGTCGCGCTCGCCGCCAAACCCGCTCTGCTGTCCGTCAGTTTCGGCGACGAGTGGTCCTGGATCCGCCGCGCCCATGATGCCGGGGTCCCGGTGGCCGTGCAGGTGGCCGACGTGACCGGCGCGCGACGGGCGGCCGACGCCGGCGCCGACGTGATCGTCGCGCGGGGGGCCGAGGGCGGCGGGCACGGCGAGGTGCGCGTCGGCACCCTTCCGTTGCTCGCGGAGGTGCTCGACGCCGTGACCGTGCCCGTGCTCGCCGCGGGGGGCATCGCGTCGGGCCGCGGGCTGGCCGCGGTGCTGGCCGCCGGGGCGTCGGGCGCCTGGCTCGGCACGGCGTTCACCACCTGCCTCGAAGCGGCGACCTCGGCCGCGGCGAGGAACCTGCTGCTGGGCGCGGCGGGGGAGCAGACCGTCACCACGCGGGTCTTCGACGTGGCCCTCGAATACCCCTGGCCGGCAACGCTTCCCGAGCGCGTGGTGCGTAACGAGTTCGTCGACCGCTTCGACGGTCACGAGGACCTCGTGGACGCCGACGCCCGGTCCGCGCTCACCGCGGCGACGGCCGCCGAGGATTACCGGATCGCGCCCGTCAACGCGGGGCAGGGCGTCGGCATGGTCCGCGAATCACGTTCCGCCGCTGAGGTGATCGAACGGCTCTGCACCGACGCCGAGCGGCTGCTGCGGCGCTGGGCCTAGAGCTGGGGCCGGCGGTTCAGCGACCGCGCGCCCATGATCAACGAGAACACGATCACGCTGCCGACGACCGCGACGCCGACCCGCACCGGCATCGCGTCGATGTCCGACATCATCGGGGAGGCGTTGACCCCGGGATTGGTGGCGGCATCCGGCTTCGTCCCGAGCAGCGAGGGGTCGGGCTCGATCAGGGTGCCGACGCTGGTGCCCGGTGCCGTGGCGAACCCGTAGTCGAGCAGGTGGGCCGCCTGCTCCCACGGGGCGATCGGCTGGCGGGTGCCCTTCATGAGGACGGCGACGAGTCGGCGGCCACCGTGGTCGGCCGCGCCGACGAACGTCTGGCCCGCGTCGTCGGTGTAGCCGGTCTTGCCGCCCATCGCGCCGGGGTAGTTGAGCAGCAACTTGTTGTCGTTCTCGATCGGGTAGCCGGCATCGCCGCGGCCGGGGAAGTCGAATTCCCGGGTCGAGACGATGTCGGCGAAGATCGGATTGCGCCAGGCGTACCGGTAGAACAGCGCCATGTCGTATGCCGAGGTGCTCATGCCCGGTCCGTCGAGCCCCGACGGCGTCGCGACCCTGGTGTCGAGCCCGCCCAGCTTGCGGGCCAGGTCGTTGAGCTTGTGCAGGGTCGCGTCCCACCCGCCGAGCTGCCGTGCCAGCGCGAACGCGGCGTCGTTGCCGGAGTACATCAGCAGGCCGTGCAGCAGGTCGTTGATCGAGTAGTGGCCGCCTTCGCCGACCCCGACCTTGGTGCCCTCCTGGGCGGCGTCCTCGGCGGTTCCCGCGATGACCTTGTGGATCGGCAGGTCCTTGATGGCCTGCATGGCGACCAGCACCTTGATGATGCTGGCGGGCCGGTGCCTGCCGTGCGGATCCTTGGCGGCGATGACGTCACCGGAGTCGAGGTCGGCGACCACCCAGGCCTCGGCCGAGACGTCGTTGGGCAGTGGCGGGGTGCCCGGCGCGGTGATGACGCCGCAGCCGGACAGCTTGTCGCCGCCCATCGGTGTGGCGGGCACCGGCAATGGTGCCGGCGGTGCGTCGCCGGGTTTGGGCACCTCGGACGCGTCGACCGCCGGGGGCGTCGACTCTCGGTACGGACACGCACTCGCCTCGGGCGCTGCGGGCGGCTGGGCACTTGCCACGGCCGGGCCCGCGACCACGAACAGGGCCGCGGCCAGCGCGGCGGCGCGGTGCAGCGGTTTACGAAACTTCGCCATTGTGACCGCACATTAAGCCGCGAAGGGGCCGAAGCCGTGTAGGCGCGCTGTGACTGGTGTTACTTGAGTTTCATTTGTGACTTAGCGCAGCGCTAGGGACGCGAGGTCGGCATGCGCGACGGCGGGAAATCCGATGCTGCCCATCCAGAGTCGGCCGTCGGCCTCCACCAGGCCGGTCACCATGCCGAACTGTGGGTGCTCGCAGCGGATACCCGCGACGACGTCGCCGGTGTCCGGGTCGAACGCCACCGCCCACACTTCGGGCTTGATCTGGGGTTGCAGTTTGTCGGGAAGCTTCCACAGCAGCTTGCGCAGCGCAGGCCAGCGCGGTGCGAGCCATTCGGCGGCGGCGTTGAGCGGCGAGACCATCGCGCACCAGATGCGGCCGTCGGCACCGGTGGACAGGTTGTCCGGATGACCGGGCAGGTTCTCGCGCAACGGGGTCACCGACCCGGCGCGTTCGCCAGTCAGCCAGAACTTCGACAGCCGCCGCCCCATCGTCTCGGCGAACACCAACGCCGACCCGTCGACCGTCGGTGTCACGCCGTTGGCGAAGTACAGCCCCGCCGCCGCGGTCAGCACGGTGCCGTCCGCGTCGCGGCGGAACAGGCTGCCGCGCGGCCGCGCCTCCATCACCGCGCCCTTGAAGTGGGCGTAGTCGAACGCGCTCGTCGACTCGGTGAAATAGATTGTGCCGTCCGGTGATTGGGTGACGTTCGAGCAGAACATCAGCCGCCGGTCGTCGACTTCCGCCACGAGCGTCTGCACCGTGCGGTCGGTGGGGTTCAGCGACATCAGGCCGCCGGGGCTGGTGCAGACCAGGATCCGGCCGTCGTGTGCGACGTGCATGCCCAGCGGGCGGCCCTCGGTGGTGGCGACGACGTCCGCGGCACCGCCGGGGGCGATCCGCACGATGCGGCCGTCGTCGACGCCCGCCCAGATGGCTCCGTCGGCGTCGACGACGACGTCCTCGGGCGCGTGGCCGGGCACGGGCACGACGGTCAGCTCCGCCGACGGCAGATCCGGTAGTGGGTCGACCGGCGGCGGTTGCCAGCGGACGGGGTCGATCGGCGGCTTGTGGGATCCGGGCGCGCTCACAGCGCCGACGGTACGCTTCGGCAGCGCTGCGCTCAGAGCAGTCGGCCCGCCTCGGACAGCACGTCGCGCATGATCTGGTAGATCGCGTCGAACTCCTTCTGGCCGCTGATGAGCGGCGGAGCCAGCTGTACCACCGGGTCGCCGCGGTCGTCGGCTCTGCAGTACAGGCCGGCCTCGAACAACGCGGGGGTCAGGAAGCCGCGCAGCAGCCGCTCCGATTCCTCGTCGTTGAACGTCTCCTTGGTGTCCTTGTCCTTGACCAACTCGATGCCGTAGAAGTAGCCCTCTCCGCGGACGTCGCCGACGATCGGCAGGTCGTACAGCTGCTCGAGGGTGGCCCGGAAATTCGGGGCGTTCTCCTTGACGTGGTCGTTGAGCCCCTCGCGCTCGAAGATGTCGAGGTTGGCCAGCGCCACCGCCGACGACACCGGATGCCCGCCGAAGGTGTAGCCGTGCGCGAACGTGGTCTTGCCGTCGTTGAACGGTTCGAACAGCCGGTCGCTGGCGATCATCGCGCCGATCGGCGAGTAGCCGGACGTCAAACCCTTGGCGCAGGTGATGATGTCGGGCACGTAGCCGAAGTCGTCACAGGCGAACATCGACCCGATCCGCCCGTACGCGCAGATGACCTCGTCGGACACCAGCAGCACGTCGTACTCGTCGCAGATCTCCCGCACCCGCTCGAAATAGCCTGGGGGAGGCGGGAAGCAGCCGCCCGCGTTCTGCACCGGTTCGAGGAAGACCGCGGCGACGGTGTCGGGCCCTTCGAACTCGATGGCTTCGGCGATGCGGTCGGCGCAGTACTGACCGAATGCCTTCTCGTCGTTCTGGTACGGCGCGGGCGCGCGGTAGAAGTTGGTGTTGGGGACGCGGAAGCCGCCGGGTGTCAGCGGTTCGAACGGCGCCTTGAACACCGGCAGGCCGGTGATGGCCAGCGCGCCCTGCGGAGTGCCGTGGTAGGCGATCGAACGCGAAACCACCTTGTGCTTACCGGGTTTGCCGGTCAGCTTGAAGTAGTTCTTGGCCAGTTTCCACGCCGACTCGACGGCCTCACCGCCGCCGGTGGTGAAGAACACCCGGTTCAGGTCGCCGGGTGCGTAGTCGGCGACGCGTTCGGCGAGTTCGATCGCCGTGGGCGTGGCGTAGGACCACAGTGGGAAGAACGCCAACTGCTCGGCCTGTTTGGCCGCGGCCTCTGCCAACTCCTGACGGCCGTGGCCGACCTGGACGACGAAGAGCCCGGACAGGCCGTCGATGTAGCTCTTGCCGTGGCTGTCCCAGATCGTGACGCCTTCGCCGCGGGTGATGATCGGCGGGGTGATGCCTGTGCCATGGCGGGCGAAATGGCCCCACAGGTGGCGGTTGGCTTTGGCGCCGAGTTCGGACGTAACGTCCTGCGCGATATCGGTGGTAGTCATCTAGTGCCCCAATTGTATTGCTGCTTAACAAGTTTCAAATAAACAAGTGTTTCGGTGGATATCACTCCCGGCAGGGCGCGGATCTGGGTGTTGAGAAGGTCGAGGAGGTCGTCGTCGTCCTCGCAGACCACCTCGACGATGGCGTCGAAGGAACCGGCGGTGAGCACGACGTAGTCGACGGATTCGATGGCCGCCAGTTTCTCGGCCACCTTGGTGGTGTCACCGGTGCAGCGGATGCCGATCATCGCCTGTCGGGCGAAGCCCAACTGCATGGGGTCGGTGACGGCGACGATCTGCATGACGCCGGCGTCGACCATGCGCTGCACACGCTGGCGGACGGCGGCCTCGGACAGGCCGACGGACTTGCCGATGCCCGCGTACGAGCGGCGGCCGTCCTGCTGCAGCTTCTCGATGATCTGCTTGCTGAGGTCGTCGAGCTGGAATGCGGCACCCGGACGGGACTGGTTGAGCCGGAACGAGACGGGGCCGAGACCGTGCGTTGCACCCGGAGAAGGCATGCCAGTGATTGTGCACGGAATCCGTCGTAAGGGGCAACCACAGCCATGAAATCATTCGTTTGAGGGCCCCGCCGCTATGGGATGCGTAGCTCGACAGCGAGGTGTCCGTTAGCGTAGGGCCATGACTGCGTCTTCCGTTTCCACCAGTGTGGCGGGCAGCTGGATCGACGGCGCTGCGGTGACGACGGGTGGCCCCGCCCGCCAGGTCGTCGACCCCGCCACCGGCGAGGCCGTCGCCGAATACTCGCTGGCCACCCCCGCCGATGTCGACAGCGCGGTGGCGTCGGCACGTGCGGCGCTGTCCGACTGGGCGACCGCTACCCCCGCCGAGCGCTCGGCGGTCCTGTCCACGCTGGCCCGACTGGCCGGTGAGCGCGCCGACGAGCTGGTCGCCGAGGAGGTCAGCCAGACCGGTAAGCCGGTGCGGCTGGCCGCCGAGTTCGACGTGCCAGGCAGCGTCGACAACATCGACTTCTTCGCCGGCGCGGCCCGCCACCTGGAAGGCAAGGCGAGCGCCGAGTACTCCGGGGACCACACCTCGAGCATCCGGCGCGAGGCCGTCGGCGTCGTCGCGACCATCACGCCGTGGAACTATCCGCTGCAGATGGCGGTGTGGAAGGTGTTGCCCGCGTTGGCCGCCGGGTGTTCGGTGGTGATCAAACCCTGCGAGCTGACGCCGTTGACCACCCTGACTCTCGCGCGCCTCGCCACGGAGGCGGGCCTGCCCGACGGCGTGCTCAACGTCGTCACAGGGGTGGGCTCCGACGCCGGTACGGCGCTGGCCGGCCACCGCGACGTCGACGTCGTGACGTTCACCGGTTCGACGCCGGTCGGGCGCAGGGTGATGGCCGCCGCGTCGGTGCACGGCCACCGGGTGCAGCTCGAGCTGGGCGGCAAGGCGCCGTTCGTGGTGTTCGACGACGCCGATCTCGACGCCGCCGTCCAGGGTGCGGCGGCCGCCGCGCTGATCAACACGGGTCAGGACTGCACGGCCGCCACCAGGGCGATCGTGGCGCGCGAACTCTACGACGACTTCGTCGCAGGTGTCGCCGAGCTGTTCTCCAAGGTCGTCGTCGGCGACCCGCAGGATCCCAACACCGACCTGGGCCCGCTGATCTCGACGGCGCACCGCGCCAAGGTGGCGGGCATGGTCGAGCGGGCTCCCGGCCAGGGCGGGCGGATCGTCTGCGGCGGGTCGGCGCCGGACCGGCCCGGTTCGTTCTATCTGCCGACGGTGATCGCCGACGTGGCCGAGCAGTCCGAGGTGTACCGCGACGAGATCTTCGGTCCGGTGCTGACGGTGCGCTCGTTCACCGACGACGACGACGCGCTGCGGCAGGCCAACGACACCGACTACGGGCTGGCGGCGTCGGCGTGGACGCGCGACGTGTATCGGGCGCAGCGGGCGTCGCGGGAGATCAAGGCCGGTTGCGTGTGGATCAACGACCACATCCCGATCATCAGCGAAATGCCGCACGGCGGTGTGGGTGCCTCCGGCTTCGGCAAGGACATGAGCGACTATTCGCTCGAGGAGTACCTCACGGTCAAGCACGTGATGAGCGATATCACCGGGGTAGCCGAAAAGGAATGGCATCGAACGGTATTCGCCAAGCGCTAGAGGAGTAGCCTCGAATCCATGACCGCCAGCACGCGGGTCGACGAGTTCGAGGAACTGCGACCGCACCTGCTGTCCGTCGCCTACCGGCTCACGGGCACGATGGCCGATGCCGAGGACATCGTGCAGGACGCCTGGTTGCGGTGGAGCGCCGCACAACACGAATCGATCAAGGACCTGCGGGCGTGGCTGACGACGGTGGTCAGCCGGTTGGGGCTGGACCGGCTACGTTCGGCGGCACATCGACGCGAAACCTATGTGGGCGAATGGCTTCCGGAGCCGGTTGTCGTCCCGCTGGACAGCGACGACCCGTTGGCGGCGGTGGTTGCGGGCGAGGACGCCCGGTTCGCCGCGATGGTGGTGCTCGAGCGGCTCACGCCCGACCAGCGGGTGGCTTTCGTGCTGCACGACGGCTTCTCGGTACCCTTCGCGGAGATCGCCGACGTGCTCGGAATCGGCGAGGCGGCGGCTCGGCAACTCGCGTCGCGCGCTCGTCGGGCCGTTGCCGATGCGCCGCCACCGGTTCCCGACGAGGCCCACAACGAGGTGGCGGGCGCGCTGATGGCGGCGCTGGCGTCGGGCGACATGGAAGCCGTTGTGGCGCTGCTGCATCCGGATGTCACCTTCACCGGCGACTCGAACCGCCGGGCACCCACCGCACCGCGCGTCATCCACGGACCGGAGAAAGTGGCCCGGTTCCTGTTCGGACTGGTCCGACGATACGGACCGCAGTTCCTGTCGTCGAGCCAGCTGGCGAACGTCAACGGACAGCTGGGCAGCTACCTCTCCGGCTCACCGGCCAACGATGGCTACCCGGAGGTCATGCCGCGCGTCACCGCGATGACCGTGCGCGACGGCAAGGTCTGCGCGATTTGGGATATCGCCAACCCGGACAAGTTCACCGGTTCACCGTTGAAGGCTCGTCTGTAGCCGTCGTCTCCTCGCGCAAGCGCTCGTCGGAAGCCCACGGAACGCGGCACGAGTCGCCGGAACCGAAGCCCTGCTCGGTGATTCCCAGCGCCGAGTACATCCGCGCCCGCATGTTCTCCACGCCGATTTGATACGTCAGCTCGATGACGCCGTCGTCGCCGAACCGCTGCCGAAGGTCGTCGACCTGCTCATCGGTGATGGTGTGCGGGTCGGTGGTCATCGCGTCGGCGTAGGCGATCGCGGCGCGCTCGTCGTCGGAGAACAGCGGCGAGGTCGCGTAGTCGTCGATGTGCGTG
>NZ_LZJE01000202.1:0-10633 GCF_001666865.1 Mycobacterium sp. E136 | reverse complement strand
CGAGGGGTTGTACAGGTAGATGTAGCTGACCTCGTCGGCGATGATCGTCGCCGCGCGCCGGTAATCGTCGAAGCGGGCCTGCCGGTTCGTCTCGACGCGGCCCGCGTCGAGCAGGCGGTCGACCTCCGGGTTGGAGAACTTCTGGGCGTTGCTGGTCCCGTTGGTGTGGTGCTGGGCGTAGTAGAAGTCGTCGGGGTCGATGTTGCCGAGCCAACCCATCATCAACATGTCGAAGTGCCCGGAGTTCTGCTCGTCGAGCCAGGTCGCGAAGTCGACGGTGCGGATGTTGACCGTGATGCCCAGCGGCGCAAGGTTATCGGCGATGACCTGCGCCGCGGTCACGGTCTCGGGGTAGTCGCTGGTGACCAGCATGTCGAGGTCGACATTGCCGACACCCGCTTCGTCGAAAAGCCGTCGCGCGGCGTCGGTGTCGTAGCGGTAGCGGTCGTACGCGGTGTACCACGGGTTGCCCTCCGGGATGGCGAGCTGGTTGGCCGCAGCGGTGCCGTAGCTGGTGGCCTGCACGATGGCGGCGCGGTCGATGCCGTACGCGACGGCCTGGCGCGCCCGCACGTCGTCCCACGGTTTATGGGCTTCGTTGAGCGCGAGATACCAGTAGTCGTTGCTTGCGGTCACCGCGAGGTGCAGCGAGTCGTCGTCGCGGAGCTGTGCCGCCCGCTGCGTCGGAATCGAGTCGGTCCAGTCGATTTCACCGGCCTGCAGCGCCGACAACGCGGTCGACGGTTCGGAGATGAAGCGGAACGTCACGCCCGCCACCTTCGGTTCACCGCCCCAGTACGACGGATTCGCCGTCAGCGTGATGGAGTCGCCGCTCTTCTGCGACCGGAACGCGAACGGCCCGGTGCCCACCGGATGAGTGGCGATCTGACCGCTTTCGACGTTGCGGCGCTGCACGATCGCCATGCCCTTGAACCCGCCGATGTTGGTCAACAGGTTCGGCGTCGGGTGTTTGACATCGATCACCACGGTCATCGGGTCGACGGCCCGCACATCGGTGACGGCGCTGAACTTGTCGGCGTTGGCCAACTGCTCGTCGATGATCCGCCGATACGAGAACACGACGTCATCGGCGGTGAACGGGCTGCCGTCGTGAAACGTCACACCCGGTCGCAGATGAAACGTCCACGACAATTGATCGGGGCTCACCTCCCAAGACTCCGCGAGGGCCGGCCGCATCTCCAGGTTGGCGTCCGGCTCGACGAGCGTGTCGAAGACGTTCTCGAGCACCTCGAACGAGAAGTACGCGCTGGTCTTGTGCGGGTCGAGTTGGTCGGGTTCGCCGGCGATCGCGGCGACGAGGTTGTTCGACGAATCGCCGAGATCGACGCCCCGCCCGGTGGAGCAGCCCGCCAGCGCGGTCACGGCCACGATGGCGATCCACGCCACCAGTCGCTTCATTCCCTCACCCGCCGCTCGCGTGCGTCGTCGTTACCCGTCGGCTCTACCCGCCGTAGTTGATCATCAAAACCCGGAGCCGGGGAAAGCGGTGACGACGCCCCGTGCACACTGAGATACTCGAACCACCGTAGACGGCTGAAGGGGCACGAGGTGACCAAGACGATCGCGCGGACGCTGGGCCTCGCCGCGTTCATCCTTGCGCTGGTGTTCGGTGCCGCCGGCGTCGCCGCCGGTCAGGGCGACGTGAAGTCTCCCGACACCCCCGAAGGGGTCTACACCGTCAAGATCGCCGGTCAGGCCGAGACCACCTGGGAGATCTTCCCGATCTGTGTGCCGACCGTTGGCGATCTGCGCGAGCCGCTGATCCTGCCGGTCGGCTGCCGGCTGAAGGTCACGCCGGCCGGCCGCGGTGGCGCCGAGGCCGACATGGTCGGCGGCGACTGGACGTTCAAGTCGAACACCTTCGACTCGATACGCAACTGCCCCGACGGCAGCACCGCGTTGCAGAAAGAGATCTATTCGTTCAACGGGTCCACGCTTCAGGGCCGGGTCAGGATCATCCACGACGCGGTCTGCGGTGAGCAGCCCGGCATGGTCGAACTGCCGCTGACGCTGACGTTCAAGGAGCCCCTGGCCATCCCGGTCACCCCGTATCCGTTGATCTGCGAGCCCGGCGGACTGCGCCGCTGCTTCTAGGTGCCTGACGATCAGTCGATCGGCCATGCGGCCGGGCGCGGGCTCGAACCCACCGGGCGGGCCCGGCTGCCGCTTCTCAACGGCAAGGCCCTCGACCTGACCGGTCCCGGCCTGACCGATCGATGGGGTGTCACCTGCACCGACCTCGGCGCGTCGGTGATCGCGCCGAACGGAAAGCTGGTGTCGGTGTTCGGCGACACCTTCTCCGGTACCCGGGTCGGCGAGGGAGACTGGCGCTCGCCGGTCATCCTGATCGGCACCGGCGACGCCGACCATCCGATCGTCTATGAGCGCGCCGGCGGCAGCGACCCGGACTACGCGCGCCAACTGTGGCACTACGAGCACGACGACGCGGGATCCGGCTGGCGCCGCGGCGGTATCAGCACCGTGATCCCGTCGGACCTGCTGACCGTCGGCGACGACATGTACCTGCACGCCATCGTCAACCGCGGCTTCGGCACCGTCGTCTGGACCGAGATCTGGCGGTCCCGCGACAGCGGCGTGAGCTGGACGCACCTGGGGGAGAAGGCGAAGTTCCCCGCGGACCTGCACAACGGTCACGCACAGTGCTGGGCATGGGATCACGACCCCGACGACGGCTGGGTGTACGTGGCGGCCACCGGCTTCCAACGCGACAAGGGCATCGTGCTGATGCGGGTGCGCCCCGAGCACATCGGCGACCGGAGGCGTTATCTCAGTTGGGGATTCGACGGGACACGGTGGTCGTGGGGAACGTCCGCGACGCCGATCACTCCCGTCGAGGAGCGCTGGGGCGAGCTCGCCTTCCGCCGTATCGCGCCCGGAAAGTGGGTGCTGGGCGGCTTCCTCGCCTCGAAGTACGCGCTCGGTTACCGGGTCGTGTCGTCGCCGGTGGCGAACATGCACACCACCCCGATCCAGATGCCCGTCCTCGGATCGGGCTGGGACGGCGAAGACCATTTCGGCAGCCGGGTCGCCCAACTCTACGGTGGCTACCTGCTGCCGGGAGCGCGCTTCGACATCGACGGAGGTGTCGGACTGGTTGTCTCGCAGTGGAATACGGCCACGGGCTGGCCCTATCGCACGATGCAGTTCAAGGCCGCGCTCAAAGACAGCACCAAAACGAAGGATGGGCCCGATCCGATCAATCTGTAGCGTCCGATCCGATCGGACGGTGACCGCCCCTATCGTGTAGTGCGGGGCCGAGTGGAAGGCGAGCAGTGGCTGGGAGATTTCGGGATTCTGGCGCAAAACGCGTGGTCGTCTGGGGCACCGGCTTCGTGGGCAAGATGGTGATCCCCGAGATCGTCAAACACCCGCTGTTCGAGCTGGTCGGCGTCGGGGTGAGCAACCCCGAGAAGGTGGGCCGCGACGTCGGCGAGATCTGCGGGCTGGGCGCCCCGCTTGGGTTGACCGCGACCGACGACGTCGACGCACTGATCGCGCTCAAACCCGATGCGTTGGTGCACTACGGGCCGACCGCCAACCACGCCGATGACAACATCGCGCTGATCACCCGGTTCCTGCGGGCCGGCATCGACGTCTGCTCGACCGCGATGACGCCGTGGATCTGGCCGACCATGCACCTCAACCCGCCGAGTTGGATCGAACCCATCACCGAGGCTTGTGAACTCGGCGAGTCGTCGTGTCTGACCACCGGTATCGACCCCGGATTCGCCAACGACCTCTTCCCGATGACGCTGATGGGCCTGTGTTCGGAGGTTCGCAAGGTCCGCGCCTCGGAACTGCTGGACTACACAAACTATGAGGGCGACTACGACCGCGAGATGGGCATCGGCAAACCGCCCGAGTACCGGCCGCTGCTGGAGAACCCCGACATCCTGATATTCGCCTGGGGCGCAACGGTTCCGATGATCGCGCATGCCGCGGGGATCATGCTCGACGAGATCACCACGACATGGGACAAGTGGGTCACGCCGACCGAACGCAAGACCGCGAAGGGAGTCATCGCGCCCGGAAACGTAGCGGCCGTGCGGTTCACCATCAACGGCGTGTACCAGGGCGAGACGCGGATCCAGCTCGAACACGTCAACCGCATCGGCAACGACGCCGCACCCGACTGGCCGTCGGGCAACGAGAACGACGTCTACCGCGTCGACATCGAGGGCACGCCGAGCATCTTCCAGGAGACGGCGTTCCGGTTCACCGACGGCTCCGGCCGCGACGCCGCCGCGGCCGGTTGCCTCGCGACCGGCCTGCGCGCACTCAACGCCGTACCCGCCGTCAACGACCTCTCACCCGGCTGGGTGACGGCGCTGGATTTGCCTTTGATTCCGGGCGCAGGCACCATCCGCTGATGGCTGACGGCGTAGGGCTCTCGGTCGGCGCCACCAATCTGGCGGCCGTCGTCGTGGGCAGGGCCGCCCTGACCCGGTCTCCGGTGCTGACCCTGTTTCCCCACCGGCCGCCCGAGGTCGGCGTGCCCAGCGAGAACCGCAACCTCAACGAACGCGGCCTGATACTGACCGATTTCGTCGACCGCGTCGGGGATCCGGTCGACATCGTGGCCGCCGACGGCACCAGTCACAAGGCCGAAGTCGTGCTCGCCGACGCCCTGCGGGCCATGCTGCGCGCGGTCGGGGGCGGGCGCAGTCCCGTCGGCCAGATCGCGGTGACGCATCCGGCGCACTGGCGGCCCGCCTCGGTCGACGCCCTGCGCGGTGCCCTGGCCGCGATTCCCGAATTCCAGCGGCCCCAGCCCGCGCCCGTCGTCTCCGATGCGGTGGCCGCGCTGACCTCGCTCAAGAACGAGCCGGGGGTGCCGGCCCGCGGCGTCATCGCGCTCTGCGACTTCGGCGGCACGGGCACCAGCGTCAGCCTGTTCGACGCCGACAACGGCTACGCGCAGATCGGCGAGACCGTCCGCCACCACGACCTGTCCGGCGACCTGGTCGACCAGGCGCTGCTGACCCACGTCATCGAGGACCTGTCGGCGGCCGGCGCCGTCGACCTGTCGAGCACCTCGGCGATCGGATCGCTGTCACGGCTGCGTGCGCAGTGCCGTGGGGCCAAGGAACGGCTGTCGACCGCGGCGTTCACGTCGTTGGTCGCCGAACTGCCCGGGCACCGCAGCGACGTGCGGCTGACCCGCACCGAACTCGACGAGGCGCTGCGCGGGCCGCTCGCCGGTTTCGCCGATGTCCTGCAGGACACATTGCAGCGCAACGGTATTCGAGAGCTCGCCGCCGTGGCGTCGGTGGGTGGCGGCGCGCGTATCCCAGTCATCACCACCACGCTCTCGGAGCGGTTCCGGGCGCCGGTCATCACGTCGGCCCATCCCGAACTGTCCGCGGCCGAGGGCGGCGGGTTGGCCGCGGTCCGTGGCACCGTCGAAGAGGGGATGACGGCGATGTCCGCGGCTCCAGGCGCCGCCGCAGCCGCCGCGGCAGCGACCGCGATGGCCCCCGAGGTCAGTGCCCAAGGCGATGAGGCGTCGCCACAGTCGGGGTCGTTCGGAGCCCTGGCGTGGTCGGACGCCGACGAAGTCCCCGACGTGCCCGAGGCCATGGCCACCGACCCCTATGACTACTCATCTCCCGCCGCGGCCGACGTGCGTCCGCAGATGCAGTTCGAGGACGAGTCCTGGGACGACGTGCCGCAGCGGCCGGTGCCCTGGTACCGCAATCCGGCGGTGCCGCTCGCGGGCGGTGTCCTCGTGGTGCTGGCCGCTCTGGTGGCCGCGGTGGTGTGGGTGATGTCCGGCGATGAGTCCGCGCCCGAGCCTGCATCGACCACCACGCCGCCGACGGCCACCCCGCCACCCGCGACGACGACCACCGCCGAACCGCCACCGCCGGCGACACAGGCTCCGCAGACGGTCTACCAGCCGCCTCCGCCGGTGACCCGGACGGTCACCGAGGCGCCGCAGTCGCCTGAACCGCCCCCTCCGTCGCCGGAACCACCGCCGCCGACGTCGGAACCACCACCGCCGACGACCGAGCCGCCGCCCGCCACGACGGAACCGCCGCCGACCACCCAGCCGCCGCCGTGGAGCCCGACCGCGCCGTATCCGACCATTCCCGGTCTTCCGTGGGTGCCGGCCCCGCAGCTGCCCGGTCAACCAGCTCCGTAGCGCCGATCCGCGCCCTACGCTTGCGCAATGACGCAGACGGACGGCTTGTTGTTCAACCCGCACACGTACGATCCGCAACAGTTTGACACCGAAACCCGCAGGCTGCTGCGCGCCACGATCGACTTCTTCGAGGGCCTCGGCAAGAAACGCATCCTCGACGACGACCTGTCCGCCCACTGGCCCGCGGATTTCATCGAATTCGTCAGGCGCGAACGACTGTTCGCGACCTTCCTGACGCCGTCGGAGTTCGCCGACGGTGATCCGAACAAGCGGTGGGACGCCGCCCGCAACGCCGCGCTGTCGGAGATCCTCGGCTTCTACGGGCTGACGTACTGGTACACCGAACAGGTCACCATCCTCGGCCTCGGGCCGATCTGGCAGAGCGAGAACAAGGACGCCAGGCTGCGGGCCGCCGACGACCTCGAAGCGGGCGAGGTGATGGCCTTCGGACTGTCCGAGCGAGCCCACGGCGCCGACGTCTACAACACCGACATGGTGCTCACACCCGCAAGCGAGGAGGACCGCGCCAACGGAATTCTGTACCGCGCCACCGGAGAGAAGTACTACATCGGCAACGGCAACGTCGCCAGCATGGTGTCGGTGTTCGGCCGTCGCGGTGACATCGATGGCCAGGACTCGTACGTGTTCTTCGCCGTCGACAGCCGCCACGAGGACTACCACCTGATCGACAACGTCGTGCACATGCAGATCTATGTGAGCACATTCCGGCTCGAGAACTACCCGGTACGCGAACAGGACATCCTGCACACGGGCGTGGAAGCCTTTGCCGCCGCGCTCAATACGGTCAACGTCGGCAAGTTCAACCTGTGCACCTGTTCGATCGGGATGACCGAGCACGCGTTCTACGAGGCGATCACCCACGCGCAGAACCGCATTCTCTACGGCAACCCCGTCACCGACTTCTCGCACGTGCGAGCGAATTTCGTCGATGCATACTCCCGACTCGTCGCGATGAAGCTGTTCAGCGGGCGCGCCGTCGACTACTTCCGCAGCGCCAGCCTCGACGATCGGCGCTATCTGCTGTTCAACCCGATGACCAAGGCCAAGGTGACCATGGAGGGCGAGACCGTGCTGCGCGCGCTGCACGACGTCATCGCCGCCAAGGGTTATGAGAAGAACACGATGTTCCGCGAGGTCGCCCAGCTCATCGGGACACTGCCCCGCCTCGAGGGCACCGTGCACGTCAATGTCGGGCTGGTGCTGAAGTTCATGCCGAACTATATGCTCAACCCCGCGCAGTATCCGGAGATCCCCACTCGCGACGACGCCGCCGACGACACATTCTTCTGGAACCAGGGACCGACCCGCGGCGCGGGCAACGTGCAGTTCGCCGACTGGACGCCGGTCTACGAGCGAGCCCTCGACATCCCGAACGTCGCGGTGTTCTACGACCAGGCGAAGGCGTTTCGCGACCTGCTGCTGACCGCGGCGCCAGATGCCGACCAGCAGAAGGACCTCGACTTCCTGCTCAACGTCGGCCACCTGTTCTCGCTGATCGTCTACGGTCAGCTCATCCTCGAGCAGGCCGCGCTGACCGACCTCGACCGCGATCTGATCGACCAGATCTTCGACTTCCAGATCCGCGACTTCAACATGTATGCCGTTGCACTGCACGGTAAGCCGACCGCGACGCCCGATCAGCAGTCGTGGGCGCTCGGTGCGATCCGCGCGCCCCAGCACGACGCCGCGCGGTTCGACCGGGTGTGGGAGCGGGTGAGGGCATACGACGGTGCATACGAGATGAACCCCTGATGGCAAGATCTCAGCAGTAGGTGTAAAAATTGCCACTCGCTGTTAGGGTGGCGCCATGCACACGGTCGCCGTCGTCGCGCTGCCCGACACCATCGCGTTCGACTTGGGCACGGCGGTCGAGGTGTTCGGCCGCGTCCGGTTGGCGTCCGGGGAGCCGGGCTACCGCGTCATCGTGTGCGGGACGGCCCCGGTCGTCACCGCGGGTCCGCTCGCCATCGCGAGCGACCACGGCATCGGGGACCTCCGGCGCGCCGACACCATCGTGGTGCCCGGCCGCGACGACCTGGACACCCCGCCGTGCGACGCGCTCGTCGACGCGCTGAGATCCGCGCACCGCAGGGGAGCGCGGATCGCCTCGATCTGCACGGGGGCGTTCACGCTCGCGGAGGCCGGGCTGTTGGACGGCAGGCGCGCCACCACGCACTGGGTGGCCGCTGACCTGTTCCGCGCGCGGTACCCCGGGGTGGACCTCGATCCCGACGTCCTCTACGTCGACGAGGGCGACATCCTGACGTCGGCGGGCGCATCGGCCGGGCTCGACCTGTGCCTGCACATGGTGGCACTCGACCACGGCAGCTCGGTGGCCGCGGACGCGGCCCGCATGGCGGTCGCCCCGCTGCACCGCAGCGGCGGTCAGGCCCAGTTCATCGTCCGAAACCGCCCGGTGCTCAACAGCATTGCCGAGCAGACCACGCTCGACGATCTGTTGGCGTGGATCGAACACAACGCACACCGCGACCTCACGCTGCACGACCTCGCGGCGCACGCGGCGCTCAGCGTGCGCACACTCAACCGACGCTTTCAGGCCGAGACGGGGCAGACGCCGATGCAGTGGCTGACCGGCGTGCGCATCCGGCACGCGCAGCAGCTGTTGGAGAGCACCGGCCACGGGATCGAACGGATCGGGCGTGAGGTGGGCTTCACCTCCGCGGCAAACTTCCGCGAGCAGTTCCGGCGACTGACCGGTGTGTCGCCGCAGAGCTACCGCAACACATTTCGCGATCGCATCGCGAGCTGACGGCTCAGGGCGTCCTCGGCCGCTTGGTCAACACCAGGTGCGCCATCGGGATCTGGGTCTGCTCGGGAGCCGCGGCCAACCGAGCCGCGAGACCCGCCTCGAGGCGATCGAAGAACTGACCCGACCGCGGATCGGCGGCACCACCCTCGAGTGCGGTCGCCAGCACGGGGAAAACCGACGCCCTGGCGAACGACGCCCATTGCGCACCGAAAGCCGTTGCGTTGCCGTCGAGCTGGTACTGCTGCCAGAAACGGTCCTCGGCGTTGAAGATCTCGAGGTGCTCGATCTCGAGCTGTTCGAAGCGGCCCTTCGGTGCGAACGGCGCCAGGAAATCCTGTTCCCGCCTGCCGACGATCGGGATGCCCATCCGGTGCACCTCATCGGCCGTCAGCAACCCCTGCGCGGCCAACTCGCCGATCGCGTCGGCGAGCGCGTTGAGCACCGATCGGTAACCCATGTCCCCGTTCTCGTCGACCGCGGTCGTCATCACGACCAGACGCCCGCCGCGACGCAGTTCACGGCCGCGGAACGCGATGAACTCGTGCCAGTCGGTGGCGGCCTGCCGGGCGTACGCGGCGCGCACGCTCTCGTCGCGGCTGTAGGCCACGTGCACATGGTCGGGGATCGGCGCGGGGACACGGCTGAGCCAATGGATCGCCCACGAACTCCACCCCAAGTTCACGCTGCTCGACGGCATGATCTGCGAGTAGAAGGACCGGCCGATCGCCGAGGCGAAAGCCGCGGAATCCTTGCTCAAATAGGTGTCCGGATCCTCGGCGAGCGTGCGGAACAGCGCGGTGAAGTCGTTCTCCGGCACATCGGTGTGCACGACGAGGGTGGGCTGGTCGGTGCGGGTCCGCTTGCGCAGCACCGCGATTGCGGCGCAGATCGGCAGGAGCGAGTTGTGACCGGTCGACGCGCCGTAGTCGGCGATGACGAACGGTTGCGGCAGCCGCGGGACCGGTACGGCCGCGGCCGCCTCCTCGAAGAGCTTGATCGCGCCCTGCAGGCCGGCGGCCTGTAGACGCGAACCGGCCGTGTACGACCCGCTCTCCATCGGCTCGGGCCGCACGACGATGCTGGATTCGGGCATCGCGACCTCCGTGACGTGCGGACAACAGATTCGGTCCACTCCGACGGTAGTCCCCGTTGGCCGCCGACGCCGACGGAGGTCGACCTATCCGCCGCAACAGCACGCCACGCGCACTCGGGCATGCCAAACTCTGCCCATGAGCGGAAGGACCGGCCCGCGCGTCGCCGTCGTCGTCTCCGTGTTGACGCTCGTGATCTCCGTCGCCGGTTTCATCGTCACCCTGGTGCTCAACGCGTTCGTCCTCGACGATTTCGACGCCTACGGCGAGGTCCCGATCCCGGGCGCCGAGAGCATCGAGTTGCCCGCGGGTGAGGTGACGGTCAGTTTCCGCACCCTGACCACCGGCCAGCCGACGAGTGGGTTCCCGATCCCGGCGATCAGCGTCAACATCGACGCACCCGACGGGGTCGCCGATCCGCCGGTGACCGAAAGTATCGGTGGGACAACCACCGTGAACAGCGACACACACGTGCGGATCTGGGTTGCGCAGATCGCCGAGCCAGGCACGTATCGTGTCTCGACCGACGGCAGCGTCAACGGATACATCAACCCGCGGCTGGCC
>NZ_LZJE01000201.1:0-6147 GCF_001666865.1 Mycobacterium sp. E136 | reverse complement strand
ACGGTGCCGGCCGCGCAATGATCGATCAGCTCGGTCGCGACGTCTTTGAGCTGGGCGTCGGAGAACATGCAGCAGATCACGACCCGGCTGCCGGTACCGACGTCGGCGATCGAGTCGACGACCGTCGCACCGGCATCATTAAGGCGTTGGCGCACCTCGGGTTTGCGGGCATAGACGGTGACCGCACGGCCCGCCGCCAGCAGCCGGTGCACCATCGGCTCGCCCATCTGGCCGGCGCCGATGAAGCCGATCGATTCGCTCACGGGCCGACCCGTGGGCCCGGGGTGAAGGTGATGGGCAGCTTGCGCATCGCCCAGACCTCGCCGGCGTCTTCAAAGCGCACCGGCTCCCCGTCGAGGCGGAATTCGGGGATCCGTTCGAGGATCTCGCCGAGCATCTCCTGGAACATCGTCCGCGCCAGATGCGAGCCCAGGCAGCGGTGGATGCCGACGCCGAACGCCATCTGCTTTCGGGCGTTGGACCGCTCGAGGTCGACGGTGTCGGGCTCCGGGAACATCGCCGGGTCGCGGTTGGCCGCGGCCCACATCAGGATGGCCCGGTCACCGGCTTGCATCGGCGCGCCGTGGAATTCGGCGTCACGGGACACGGTGCGCGCCAAGCCCAGGGTCGGCGTGTAGACCCTCAGCAGTTCGTCGGTCACCGACTCGAGGCGGTCAGCTCTGGCGGTCAACGCTTCGCGCAGTTCGGGCTGTTGGGTCATGGCGTAGAGCACGTTGCCGGTCAGCCCGCTGGTGGTGTCCATGCCGCCGAGCATCATCAGCACGGTGTACATCAGGATCTGGGTGTCGTCGAGCGGAGTATCGTCGATGTGGCCGACCAGGATTCGGCCGAACAAGTCGTCACCGAGTTCACCGCTCTCGCGGCGTTCGGACATGTGCTTGTAGATCTCGCCGAACAGTTCCATGACCGCGGCACCGGACTTTTCCTCGTCGTGGGTGCGGTCGTGGACCATCGAATGCACCCAGTGCACCCACTCCAGATACTTGGACTCGTCGAAGCCCAGCATGCGGAGCACGAGTTTGGCCGGCAACGGGGTGGTCAGTTCGCCGACGATGTCGCAGCTGCCGCGCTCGATGAACTCGTTGACCATCTCCCGGGCCATGCTGCGGGCCACCGGGCGCCACCGTTCGGCCTGACCCGGCGAGAACGCCGACAGGGTGACCGCGCGCAGCTTCTGGGTCAGCGGTGGGTCGGACTCGATCGGCAGGATCGGGAACGGTGACCCGCTGGCCGGGACTCCTACGGAGGGATAGGAGTTGAACAGGTCGTCGTCGCGTGCCGCGTCGAACACCGACTGGTAATCCAACAGGGCCCAGAAGCCCCCGTGCTCGGTGGAACGCGTGACCGGACAACGAGATCGCATGTCGGCCATGATCTGGTGCGGGCACTCGCGGAATTCCGGCGAATGATGATCGAAGTTCTCGACGACGGGCGTCTGGGCATGGGTCACGGGTCAACCTCCTCGAACTACACATTGGCTGATTGTGTAGTTATCATGGTCACCGTAATCATCTAACTGATTTGGGTCAAGAACGTATGCCGACAACACCAGACGAGCAGCGTGGCCGGCTGATCGCCGCTGCGGAAGCATGCTTTCTCGAAAAAGGGCCCAGCAGAACCAAAGTCACGCACGTCGCGGCCAAGGCCGGTGTTCACCGGACCACGGTGTACAGCTACTTCAAGAACATGGACGAGATACTGGCGGCGTGCTTCGTCAAGGCGACCACGGGCGTCGTCGATGCCGCCGAACCGTACTTCGCACAACGGGCACCGTTCATCGAGCGGCTGATCACCGGTGCACTGGCCGGCTTGGAGGCGGCCCGCGCGTCACCGACGATGCGCGCGATGACCACACCGGAGGAGCTCGCGCGGACCCATCACGCGGCCGAACAGTCCGAGGCGTGGCGGGCCGAGATCGTCAATCGGCTCGCCGAGCGCTTCACCAACGCCGACCCCGGCGAGGTGCGCACGGACGTTCCCGCTCATGTGTTGGCGCAGTGGGTGGTTCGCATCTGCTTCAGCCTGATCGAGGAGCCTGGGGATCCCGCGATCGGTGGTGACGAGGGGCTGCTGCGGACCTTCCTGCCACGCACTATCGCGCCGTGAGCTACCGGGCGGCCATCGCGGTGATGGCATCGGCGCACATCGCGACCATCTCGGCGCGGTCCACCGCCACCGACTGGGTGTGAACCGCGTACCACGCCCGGTCCAGCATACCCATCACCGTCACACCGATAACCTCGGGCGAGTGCGGACCGTCGGCACGGATCGCCTGGCCGAGCTTCCAGGCCGCGCGCGTCATCATGTGGTTGCGTGAGCGCCGGAACGCCTCGTCGTCGGGAGCGGTGTGCGCGGCGGCGGTGACGAACGCGCCGTGCCGGTCCATGTAGTCGAAATAGTCGCGCACCCAACCGCGAATGGCGTCGCCGTCGTCGGACCGTACCGCCGCTTCGCAGTGCGCGATCACGTTGAGGACGTCGTGGTAGGCGGTTCGGCCGAGGACGTCGAAGATCTCGCGCTTGTCCTTGAAGTATGTGTAGAAACCGGCCCGCGAGATGCCGCACGCCTCGGTGATCGCGTTGATCGGGGTGCCGTTGAAGCCGCGCTGCAGGAACAGGTCGCGACTGGCCTGCAGGATCGCCGATCGCGTCCGCTCACCGCGACTCATCTCCACTGCTTCTACGGTCATGTCGGCATGCTATATGACATGCATGTCAGACAACAGTCCTTGCATGTTAATGAGTAGATCTTCGCAGTCATAGGCGAATACTTGACACTTGTGTCAAGTTACGGGAAGCTCAATACACCACCGGAAAGGGAGGCGTGCGATGACGCAGTTCACCGAGGCACCGATCTTCGATGCCGACCAGCACATGTACGAGACGCCGGATGCGTTGACGAAGTTCCTGCCCGACGAGTTCAAGCCCAAGGTGCAGTTCGTGCAGATGGGCAGGCACACGCGGATCGCGATCCTCAACAAGATCACCGACTACATGCCGAACCCGACGTTCGAACGGGTTGCGGCGCCGGGCGCGCACGAGAAGTTCTACTCGGGTCAGAACCCGGAGGGACTGTCGATGCGGGAGATGTCCGGGCGCGGCATCGACTGCCCGCCCGCGGCCCGCAACCCCGAGGACCGCATCGTCGAACTCGACCGCCAAGGTGTCGATGCCTGCTTGAACTATCCGACGCTGGCCAACCTCGTCGAACACTCCTCAGCCGAGGACCCCGACCTGACCGTCGCGATCATCCACGCGCTCAACCAGTGGATGCTGGAAAACTGGGGCTTCGTCCACGCCGGCCGCGTCTACTCGACCCCGGTACTCAACCTGGGACTGGTCGACGAAGCCCGCCGCGAGCTCGAGTGGATCCTCGAGAACGGCGCGAAGGTGGCGTTGATCAAACCGGCGCCGGTCAAGGGCTACAAGGGTTGGCGCTCCCCCGCGCTGCCGGAGTTCGATCCGTTCTGGCGCGATGTCGAAAGTGCTGGGCTGCCAATCGTTCTGCACGCCAGCCAGCCGCCGCTGCAGGAGTACATCGACAAGTGGGAGCCGCCGTCGACGAGCAGCGCTTTCGAGATGTCGGCGTTCAAGTGGACGGCGTTGGGCCATCGCGAGATCGCCGACATGCTGACCAGTTTGATCTGCCACGGCACACTGACCCGGTTCCCGAAGCTCCGCATCGCCAGCGTGGAGAACGGAAGCTCCTGGATCAAGCCGCTTTTCGACGATCTGCAAATGACCTACAGCAAGATGCCGCAGAACTTCGAAGAGCATCCGCATGACGTGTTCCGGCGCAACATCTGGGTCAGCCCGTTCTGGGAGGGCTCGGTCGCCGATGTGGTGTCCACCGTCGGTTGGGACAAGGTGCTGTTCGGGTCGGACTGGCCACACCCCGAGGGTTTGGCCGAACCCAAGCGGTACTGGCACTACGCCGAGGGCATGGACCTGCGGCGCACCTACGACTTCATGGGCGACAACGCCCGCCGCTTCATGGGACTGCCGCTGGCCAACCCGGACCCGGACGCCGCCAAGCCCCCGGTGCTGGAGACCGCCGGCGCCTAGCCTCTTTGCGCCGAAATCTGCGCCAGGGTCGTGATTCTCGCGGTTTCACAGCCCTGGCGCAGAACTCGGCGTGAAAAGTCAGCCCGCGGTGTCCCACAGCTTCAGCCGCGAGCGCACCCGGCGCTCGAGGAAGTCGTCGAGCACGTCTTCGAAGACCGCGTTGTCGTCGCCGGCGACCATGTGGTGCGCACCGGCGACCGAGGCGAACTCGGCGTGCGGCACCAGCTCGAGGAACCGCTTGGCATCGTCGACCGACAGCACATCGGATTCCCCGCCGCGCACCAGCAGCGTCGGCGTGCGCAGGTCCCGCGCGGCCGCCCCCAGCCGCGCCGGGTCGATGAGCGGATCGCGCTGCACTGGTTGGTCCAACGGCGACGCCAGAAACGCAGGGTCCCAGTGCCAGTACCACCGGCCGTCCCGGTGCCGAAGGTTCTTCTTCAACCCCTCGAGGTTGCGTGGCCGCGGCCGGTGCGGCACATAGGCCGCAACCGCATCCGCGGCCTCTTCCAGTGTGGCGAAACCGGTTTCGGCGTGCGAGACCATGAAATCGCGGATCCGGCTGGTCCCGGCGGGCTGCAGGAACGGCGACACGTCGACCAGCACCAGCCCGAGCGCCAGGTCCGGGCGCACGCTGATCGCCGCCAGCGACGAGTTGCCGCCCAGCGAGGCGCCGACGTAGACCGGCGGGCGCCCGAGGTAGTCGGCCACCTTGATCACGTCGCCGGCGAACCGGTCCAGGCCGTAGTACCCGTCCGGAGACCAGGTGCTGTCGCCGTGTCCGCGCAGGTCGACGGTGACGGCGTACCAGCTCTTGGCGCCCAGATCGGCCGCGGTCGAACCCCACGAATGCCGGGTCTGCCCGCCGCCGTGCAGCAGCACGACCGGCGGGTCGGAGGGATCTCCGTAGGCGTCGGCGACCATCGTGACGTCGCCCGCGGGGATCTCGAGCGTCTCGTGTGGGGGCCGCGCGGCGTCGTTGCCCATGGCGCTCATCGTGACACGGGCTCAGTCGCTGGCGGGCAGCGGCTTGGCCTCCTTGAGCGATAGCGCCGTTTCGCCGATGCTCAGCGAGCCTGCGCCGGCCTTGGTCACCAGCACCTCAGAGCCGCTCTCGTCGACGTAGCGCTTGCCCATCGCGCTGCCGTCGGCGAAGGACGGGCTCACCGACAGGCCATTGGCCGCCTCGGTGTCGAGGGTCACCATCGGCTCACCGCCGCAGCGCAGGTCATCGAGGGCGTCAGTGGCGCGCACGACAATCACCTGGGTGTCGCAAACCTGACTCTTGAGGCGGGTTCCGTTCTTGATCATGTTGCACTCCTGACGTTTTCGGACAATTCTCGGATAATCTCGCGGCGCAGCACCTTGCCGGTGTCCGTGGTCGGCAGCTGGTCGACGATCTCAACACGATCCGGTGTGCGCGAGCCGCGCAACGCCTTGTGCGCGAACGCCCGCAGATCCTCGGCGTCGACCTCGGAGCCCGGTTCGGGCACCACCACCGCAACGATGATCTGACCCCACTGCGGGTCCTCTAGTCCCACCACCACGATGTCACGCACCGCGGGATGCTCGATCAGCACATCCTCGATCTCGGCGGGGGCGATGTTCTCCCCGCCGCGGATGATGGTGTCGTCGGAGCGGCCGCCGATGAACAGGTAGCCCTCGTCGTCGACCATCGCCAGATCCCTTGTGGGGAACCAGCCGTCGGCGTCGAGCACGGATCCGATATCGGTGTAGCGGCCGGAGACCTGCGGTCCGCGCACGAACAGCTCCCCCGTCTCGCCGGGTCCGAGCACGGTGCCGTCCTCGGAGCGGATCTGCACCTCGACGCCGGGCACCGGCTGGCCGACCGAGCCGAGCCGCCGCGTCACCGCCGGATCGTCGGCGGCGTACGCGGCCCGGTGGTCGTCGGGTGTCAGCACTGCGATCGTCGAGCTGGTCTCGGTCAGCCCGTACGCGTTGACCAGCCCCACCGACGGCAGCAGCTCGATGGTCTTGCGGACCAACGGCAGGCCGACTTTCGAGCCGCCGTAGGCCAGGTTGCGCAGCGACGGCAGTTCGGTCG
>NZ_LZJE01000200.1:0-26766 GCF_001666865.1 Mycobacterium sp. E136 | reverse complement strand
GAGGTCCGCGGCACCCTCGACCGCCGCGTCACGGACCGCGACATCGAGGTGGCGTTCGGCACTATCGAGGCGGGGACGTGTGGGGCGGTGAGCACCCGCGCGGCGGGCGTGGTCAACGGCCGGGAAGCCATTGTCGTTCAGCACATCATCCGGATGGCACGCGACGTGGCGCCGGACTGGCTGTCCTCGGAGTTCGACGCCACCTATCGCGTCGACATCGATGGTGATCCCGACATCCACTGCGCGATGAACGTCGGCGCCGCCGAAGGCCACGGCGCGGGGCATGCCGCGATGGCGGCCACCGCAATGCGCGTGGTCAACGCGATCCCCTATGTCGTGGAGGCCCCCGCCGGCCTGCTGAGCTCGCTGGACCTGCCGAACACGTTGCCCCGGCACGCCTTCGGGTGATCAACGGTGTTCTCGATACGCTTCGACATGCGGGCGCCGGGCTTCGGCATCGCGGCCGGTACCGAACGATCGATGCTCAACGTGGTGCCGAGGCGACCGAAATCGTCCGCGGCGGCGGACTTGTCAACCTGGCACCGCTGTGCGGTGGTATCCCACCCGAGATCGCGTGGCCGTATCTGAGGCGCGCCGGTGAGGTGGTTTCGAACCTGACGACGACAAGAGGGAGCAACGAATGACCGATATGGGCACCGTCGACCTGTACTACGACCCGTTCGATTTCGACATCGACGACGACCCGTACCCGATCTGGAAGCGGATGCGCGACGAGGCGCCGCTGTATTACAACGAGAAGTACAACTTCTACGCATTGAGCCGCTACGAGGACGTCGCGCAGGGGCTACACGACTGGGAGACCTATCGTTCGGGCAAGGGCACCACGATGGACGTCATCATGAGCGGCGTCGACGTCCCGCCGGGGGTGATCCTGTTCGAGGATCCTCCCCTTCACGACATCCACCGACGGGTGCTGTCGAAGGTCTTCACCCCACGCCGGATGGAGGCCATCGAAGACCTGGTACGCCAATTCTGCGTGCGCGCGCTCGACTCGCTCACGGGCGCTTCCCGGTTCGACGTGATCGGCGACTTCGGAGCGCTGATCCCGATGCGGACCATCGGTTACCTGCTGGGCATACCGGAGCAAGGACAGCAGCAGATCCGCGACAATACCGACGCGTCGATCGGCTTGAAAGAGGGCAGCTTCCAGGCGGTTTCGGCGGCCACGTTCGAGAACGCCTATCAGCTCTTCGCCGACTACATCGAATGGCGGGCGGAGCATCCGTCTGACGACCTGATGACGCAGTTACTCAACGCCGAGGTCGAGGACGAGGGTCGGCTTCGGCCGCTGTCGCGCATCGAGGTGCTGACGTACACGAGCATGATCGCCGGCGCGGGCAACGAGACGACCACCAGGCTGATCGGATTCATCGCCCAGATGCTTGCCGAGCATCCCGATCAGCGCCGGGAACTGGTCGACGATTACTCGCTGATCCCCAGGGCGATCGAAGAGGTGTTGCGTTACCAGGCGCCCTCGCCGGTTCAGGGCCGATATGTCGCCCGCGAGACCGAGTGCTATGGGCAGACGATCGCCGAGGGCTCGGTGATGTTGCTGCTCAACGGTTCTGCCAACAGGGATGAGCGGCGCTATCCCGACGGGGAGAGCTTCGACATCCACCGCGCCGGCTCGCACCTGTCATTCGGGCAGGGGTTGCACTTCTGCCTGGGCTCGTCGCTGGCCCGCATGCAGGCGCGGGTCGCGCTGGAGGAGATGCTGCGGCGCTGGCCCGAGTGGGACGTCGACTACACCGACGCCGCCATGGCTCACACGTCGAGTGTGCGGGGCTGGGGCAGGCTGCCGATCACCGTCGGTTAGCGTCCCTCGTCGGACTTGCGTGCGGTGACGCCGCGCAACAGCGTGTCTCGCACGTGGATCTGCGAGGCACGGGGGCCGAGGTCGTGCAGCAGGTTCTCCGGGATCCACGACACCCCGATCACGACGCGAGCGAGCGTCTCGTTCGAAGGGGCTTCGATCGAGATCTCGCCGGAGCGAATGCCCTCGGTGATAAGGGATTTCATCTGCCGGACACGTTTGGTGAACAGCCATGCGATGTTCGGGGTGTCGGGTGGCGATTGTCGCATCCACGCCAGCTGAATCCGGAACTCGTCGCCGAAGTGGGCGAGCGCATTGGTGTGGATCCAGCTCAGCGCGTCGAGCTTCTCGACGGCCGACGAGTCGGACTGCAGCACGCTGGTCCATCCCACCTCCGCGACCTTCTCGCCGAACGACTGCATGATCGAAGCCAACAGCTCCTCTTTCGAGCCGATCAAGCGGTACACCGTTCCGGTGCCCAGACCCGCGGCCGCGGCGATATCGCGGATCGTGGTGACTTCGTAACCTTTTCGCCCGAACTCCGCGCGTGCGACCGCGCGTACGTGAGAGGCCTTGTCGACGGACGCGTTCTGTTCGTCTGAGATCCACGACTTCACGGCATCGTCGGCGGCGATGAACGCAGCGGAGCGATCGAGTTCGGCGTCGCTGGGAGGAACGGTCGCCAGGCCCTCGAGCAGGATCCGGCACAGCGTCGCCGCGACCTTATCGGCGCCTGCGGTGTGCCGGATGACGTCGAGGCCGACCTGCCGCATCGCCTGGACGATCCGGTCGGCAAGGATCGGGAGATCGACGTCGGGACGCAGATAGCCGCTCCAGCGAGCTGCGCGCAGCGTCTGAACCATCGCTTCGAGGATCCTCGCTGGGCGTTGTTGGGCCAGCGCGGCGAGTTCCGGGTTCGATGTCGGGGCTTCGTAGAATGTCATCTGTAGTGCGGCGCTGTGGGTCACCGCGCACTGGGCGATAGCCGCGCCCAACTCCACGATCCGGTCGAACGCCGACAGCGGTGCGGGATCGTCAAGCCGGGCGAGGGCCTGCTCCGCGATGCGGTCGAGGTCTTCGTGGTACCGGCGCAGCAACTCGACGAGGATGGCTTCCTTGGATTCGAAGTGGTGGTAGAGGCTGCCCGGCAGGATGCCGGCGGCGTCCGCGATCTCCTGAAGCGACGTCCGCAGCCCGGACGTGGCGATCAACGACGCCGCCGTCTGCAGGATCTCGGTCCGCCGAGTGCCGTCGTCGTAGGAATGGCCTGCCTGCTTCGCGAGGTCCGTCTTCGGCGTCACGCGAGGCCCCACAGCACCTCCAAGGCCAGGCTCCTGTCCACCTGTTTGGTCGATCCGACCCAAAGTTTGGTTAACGCTACCAGAACTGCGACACGGCACGGTGTCGCTCGATGTGAAAGCGCTTGTGACGCGGCCGCTCGGTCAGTGGGACGGCGGGCGTTAGTCGGCGACGATCAGCCGGTGACGCCGAGGCGCTGAGTCACCGCGAAGACCTCGTCATAGATCGCGCCAGGGACGGTGAACGGTTCGACCGCCGCCACTTCATCGAGGTGCGCGGCGATGTCCTCAGCCGTCACATCGCCTTCCCGCGGCGCGAGCCAACCCTCGCTCAACCCGATGAAGACCCTGGCGAACCGGCCCGCGCAGGCCGAGAAGTTCTGGTGGCTGAACTCGCATGCCCGACTGGCCAGATACACCACGATCGGGGCGACGAGTTCGGGCCGGATCGCGGCGAAGAAACCGTTGTCCTCGAGCAGTTTCGGATCGCCCAGCGTTTCGGTGACCATGCGCGACAGCCCGAAGGGGAGCACGGTGTTGGCGCGGATGCCGTGCGGTTCGCCCTCTAGGGCGATGACGTTGGTCAGGCCGACGATGCCCGCCTTGGCCGCCGCGTAGTGCGCCTCCAGATGCTGGCCGAACATTCCGGCCGACGAGGCGATGAACACGAATCGGCCGTAACCCTGCGCCTTCATCACGCGGTAAGCGGGCTGCGACAGATAGAACGCGCCGTCCAGATGAACGGACAACATCCGTCGCCAATCGTCCTGTGTCAGTTCGTCGAAGGGGATGGAGTCGAAGATGCCCGCGTTGCTGATGACCGCGTCGAGCCGACCGAATGCGTCTACGGCGGTCCGCACGATCGCCTCACCACCGGTAGGGCTGTCCACCGAGTCGTACGACGCGACGGCGGTGCCGCCGGCTGCGGTGATCTCCTCGACCACCTGGTCCGCAACCGCACTGTCCTCGCCCGCACCGTGCATGGTGCCGCCGAGGTCGTTGACGACCACCGAGGCACCGCGCCTTGCCAACTCGAGCGCGTAGACGCGGCCGAGGCCGCGGCCTGCCCCGGTCACCACGGCGACCTGGTCGGTGAAGTCGATCATCGTCCCTCCCGGTGATTGACGGCGGTGCCGCCGGACTTTACGTTGGAACAGATATTTGGTCAACGCGGAAAGGGCTCGATGACGAGCGAGGGCGCCGACGATCCCAAGCGGCTGGCGCTGCTGGCCTCGGCGCTGGCCGGCCGCACGATAGCGGTCGCACCGGCGACCCCCGGTGAAGCGGCATGGACCGACGGCATCACGGTGTTCGTCGACCCGTCCGCGGGAGCGCCCCGCCAACTCGAGTCGGTCACGGTGCAGGCGTCGCTGCTGGCCAGTGGGGGACTGAACCCCGACGTGGTGCGCAAACTCGTCAGACGCCCGGCATTGGCGCGGCGATACCTCGCGGTGGAGGGCCAGCGCGCGTTGGCGCAGAACGAGGACCTGCTGCCGTCGCGCGTCCGGTCGCTCCTCGACTGTGATCTTGCGGCGCGCGCGGATTCGGCACTCGGCTCGCTGAGGGTAGCGGGAGAGAACCGCGACATCGGCGAGCCGCCCGAGGGCTTCGGCGTGATCAAAGCGCAGAAGCTGTTGGCGGCGCGCGCCGCGGCCGCACATGTGGAACCTGCCGGCGGCCACACACCGCGCCGCGATTCGAACAGGGAACTTGCCGAGCTCGATGACGATGATGAGGCCGCAGACGGCGACGACGTGATCGATCCCTTCTCGAGCCCCGTCGGCGGGGGCGGCGCACTCGGCAAGCTCCTCAAGCGCATGACGAAGAGCGTGCGCAAACTCGCAGGCGGCGGTACACCGGGTGCCGACACGCCAACACATCGCTCGCGCAAGGGTTTCCGCGGAGCAGGTGCGGTGACCTCGAGCGCGGCTCAAGCGCTGGACGCCGACGGCTGGGAGGCTTCCGGGAACGAGGGCCGCACATACCCCGAGTGGGACTTTCAACGGCGCTGCTACCGACCGGACTGGTGCACGGTGCTCGAGATCGATCCGCCGATCGAGAAGGGGCACGCGCTCTCACGCCCGGATGTTCACGCGTTGCGGCGTCCCCTCACCCGGCTCGGTATCGGCCTGGACCGATCCCACCGGCAGACCCAGGGGGACGACATCGACGTCGACGCGGCAGTCGAGGCGCGCGCGGAAACCCTGGCGGGTTCCACACCCGACGAGGCCGTGTATGTGGACAGCCTGCGCAGGCGGCGTGACTTGGCGGTGCTCGTCCTGCTGGACATCTCCGGATCGGCCGGGGAAGCGGGCACTTTCGGGCAGACCGTGCACGAGCAGCAGCGCGCGGCCGCGGCGGCGCTGACCGTCGCACTCCACGAACTCGGGGACCGGGTGGCGCTGTACGCATTTCAGTCACAAGGCCGTTCGGCGGTCAATCTGATGCCGGTCAAGCGCTTCGACGATCATCTCGACGCGATGGTCATGCGGCGGCTTGGCAGCCTCACCGCCGGCGCCTACTCCCGGCTGGGCGCGGCGATCCGCCACGGGACCGCGGTGATGACGGAGAAGGCCGGCACGTCACGCCGTCTCATGGTCGTGCTCTCCGACGGTCTGGCCTATGACCACGGCTACGAACGGTTGTACGGTGCGGCCGACGTCCGAAAGGCACTGGGCGAGGCGCGTCGCGAGGGGATCGGCTGCCTGTGCCTGACGATTGGTGCGGCCACCGATTCCGGCGAGTTGGCCAGGGTGTTCGGCAGCGCCGCGCACGCGTCGATCCCGAAGCCCGCACAGTTGGCCGGCGTGATCGGACCGCTGTTCCGCTCGGCCCTGCGGACCGCCGACCTGCGTCGGCGTATCCCAACACCGCCCAGACCTTGAACCAAACATCTGTTCCGCGCTAGGGTCCCTAGAACCAGGCATACCGAAGGGAAGCCATGCAGGTGAAGCCGCCGCGCCCCTACTACGTGCCCGTCGCGAACGAGGAGCAGGTGTTCAAGGCCGCCTACAAACAGGGCCTGTCGGTCGCGTTGAAGGGTCCGACGGGGTGCGGTAAGACACGGTTCGTCGAGGCGATGGCACACGATCTGGACCGACCGCTGATCACCGTCGCCTGTCACGACGACCTGACCACCGCCGACCTCGTCGGCCGGTTCCTTCTGCGCGGCGGCGACACCGAATGGGTCGACGGCCCCCTCACCCGTGCGGTCCGCGAGGGGGCGATCTGCTATCTCGACGAGGTCGTGGAGGCCCGCCAGGACACCACCGTGGTGTTGCACCCGCTGGCCGACCATCGCAGGCAGCTGCCGATCGAACGGCTCGGGGTCACCCTGGACGCGGCGCCGGGATTCTGCCTGGTCGTGTCCTACAACCCCGGCTATCAGAGCGTGCTGAAGGATCTGAAGGACTCCACCCGACAGCGGATGGTCGCGATTGAATTCGGCTTCCCGACAGCCGATGTCGAGGAGAAGATCGTCGCCAGCGAAGCGGCCATCGACCACGACCGCGCCGCCGAACTCGTCCGGCTCGGCCATGCGATCCGGCGGCTGGAGACAGGCGGACTCCGCGAGGTCGCCTCGACGCGTGTCCTGATCGCCGCGGGCCGACTGATCGCCGAGGGACTGACCCCGCGAGACGCCGCACGGGCCGCCATCGCGGGTCCGCTCACCGACGACGCGACCGTGACCCGCGGATTGCTCGAAATGATCGACGCGTACCTCGCCGACTCGCGGCCGGACGATTGACGCTGATCATGACCGTGATTACTGTCTGAACAAATCTTAGGTTTCCAACGACGGAGGTGGCATGTCCTACGAGAGCACCGCGGAACCAATCAAGTTCGGGTACCTCATGGACTTCAAGCTGCCCGACCTGTACCCGCAGGAGATGAAGGAAGACCTGTCCAACCCCTTCGAGCTGATCTTCGCCGAGGCTGTCGAGGACGGCGTGATCGATCGACCCATCGAGATCATCTACAAAGAGGTCGAAGGCCTCCCGAAGGGTTCGGTCAAGGCCGTGATCGACGCGTACGGCGAGCTCGTCGACGAGGGGTGTCTCGCGGTGTTCGGCCCGCACATCACCGACAACTGCGTGCCGACCCGCGAGGCCATCGAGGAGCGTTTTCGAGTGCCCGCGCTGAGCGTCACCGGCAGCGACGCGTGGCTGGGGGAGTGGACGTTTTCGTTCCCGCAGGGCTCGCTGACCGACGAGCCGATCTTCTGGGCGGACCTGCTGGCCAAGGGCGGACACCATGAGGTCGGCGTTCTCATGGAACAGTCGCTCGTCGGTGAGACTTACGTGAAGAACTTCCGGAACGCTTGTCGGCGCAAGGGGATACGCATCGTCGCCGAAGCGGCGATCGCGCAGACGGCGCAAGACGTCTCGGAGGCCGTGCGCACCCTGTACGAAGCCAAGGCGCAGGCCGTCGTGCACGCCGGTTTCGGATTCGGCATCGTGTTCGTCAACCCGGCGCTCGAAGCGCTCGAATGGGACCCGCCTCGCTTCACCAGCACCGCCTTCCAGAACGCGTGGATCAACCCGATCATGTGGAACGCATTCATGGGGTGGACGGGTGTCGACCAGTACGACGAGGGCAATCCGGTCGGCCAGAGGTTCCTCGACAAGTACCAGGAGAAGTTCGGCCGTCGACCGGAATACTGTGTGCCCGTTGTCAATTGCGATGTGGCATCGGCGCTGCTACGTGCCTGTGCCGATGCTCATCCGCTGAGCCCGCGGGGAGTCAAAGAGGCGCTGGAGCGCGTCAAGATGATGCCCGCGGCCGCCGGTGCCCCGGGCACCCGCGTGTCGTTCGGCAACTGGACGCGCCGGGCCTGGATGGGCGCCGGCTACCTGGTGGCCCGAAAGCTCGACGCCGACGGCGTCAACTCGCATCTCGTCGACCGATTCGGTGAGGAGTAACCGATGACCACTGAAGCGCCGAAGGCCGACCTCGCGCCGCAGGCCGCCGAACCACCGAAGCGCGCGTGGCTCGGACCGACCATCTCGATCGCCGCGCTCCTGGCCGTTGCGGTGTTTTTCGGGATCAACACGCGAAAGGGACCGGGGTCTCCGCGAATCGCCAACCCCGACGTCGAGGGCGCGCCGCGGCCGGTGGAAGCGCTGTTCGGGTGGAGCCCGTCGACCTGGGTGGTGATCCTCGAGACCTTCACCGTCATCACGATGGTCGTCATTGTCACCCTGTGGGTGGTCCATTGGCGGCGTAACCCGCACAATCCGACGTTGTTGATGGCGCTGGTGACCTCGTTGATCGTGTGGCAAGACCCCATCATGAACTGGTCGCCGTTCGCGGTCTACAACCCGGAACTGGCACACCTGCCCGAGGACTGGCCGCCGGTGTCCCTGTCGCCGACGGTCGAGCCCTTCGTGGTTCTCGGCTACGTGATGTTCTATCTCGGGCCCTACTTCCCGGCAATCTGGATTCTGCGAAAACTGCAGGCGCGCAGCTCGGTTGACTCGTTCGTGTGGCGTCACCCGCTGATCAGCCTGGCCGCGATCATCTTCCCGATCGGGGTGGTGGTGGATGCGGCGCTGGAGATCACCCTGGTGCGCACCGGTATGTACATCTACTCGCAGGTGCCGCCGTGGGCGTCGATCTTCAACGGAGAGCCGCACCAGTTCCCCCTGATCTGGGAAGTCGTGGCGGTGACCTTCGTGATGATCCCCGCCGGAGTGCTGCTCTACCGCGACGACACCGGCAAGTCCGTCGCCGAAAAGCTCGCTCAGCGGGCCAGGATCTTCGCCTCTAGGCCGCGACTGGGCACCTTCGTCGTGATGTTCGTGATCATCAACATCGCCTACCTCTGCTACGGCGGTTTGTTCGCAATCGTCAAAGCCACCAAGATCTCCACCTCGGTGGCCTGCCCCTGGCCGTATCCAGAAGTGAAAATCTATGATCCGCAGGGTTTCTACGAGGAGAATGGACAACCCGGCCCGTATTCCGTCGGCATCATGTCGACCTGGATGAGCGGTCAGCCCGACGGACGACCCAATGTGGAACTGGGCGCCAAGAGTGATCGATGTGCGCCGGAAGAGTCGAATGGATAGAGGGCGAACCGTAGTCATCACCGGCGCCTCGCGTGGGCTCGGACTGGCGTCGGCCACCCATCTGTACCGGCAGGGCTGGCGGGTCGTCGCGGCCATGCGTTCCGTCGACGCCGGCATGCAGCGGCTACGCGAGGCCACGGGCGCGGCGCCTGACGATCCGAACCTGATCGGCGTCACCCTCGATCTGACCGACACCGCGTCGATCGAGGCGGCAGCGAAGTCGATCGTGGAGGCGGTCGGCGCACCGTATGCGGTGGTGCACAACGCCGGGATCTCGGCGGCCGGGATGGTCGAGGAGACACCGATAAGCCTGTGGGAGCAGATGTTCGCCACCAACATCTTCGGCCCTGTCGCGCTGACCAAGGCGCTGCTGCCGGCCATGCGGGACGCCGGGCGCGGCCGCATCGTGCTGGTGTCGAGTCAGGGTGGCGTGCGCGGAATGCCCGCCACGGCACCGTATTCGGCGGTCAAAGGGGCCTTGGAACGCTGGGGTGAGTCGATGGCCGCCGAGGTCGCCCCGTTCGGCATCGGTGTCACGATCCTCGTCACCGGAACCTATGACACCGAGATCATCACCGACGCGGGAACCACCGACTGCCGCGATCTCGACGGTCCGTACGCCGAGCATCACAGCACGATGGACAAACGTGGCCGGGCCGCGATGCGCATGGCCGCGAGGTCGCCCGAGAAGTTCGCGACGGGCTTGGCCAAGGCCCTGCAGAGCTCGAAGCCGTTCGTGAAGCGACCGGTAGGCCCTGATGCCCGAATGTTGTTGATCGCCAACCGCGTAGTTCCCTCCGCCGGGTTGCACCAGATGATCCGGCTGATGATGGGCATTCCGCGGTTCGGCGCACTACGAGGAAGCAGAGACCATGGCTGACGTCCGGTTCGAGACCAAGATGATGGTCGACGGCAAACTCGTCGATGGTGAGGCCGGCACCTTCGCCAACGTCAACCCGGCGACGGAAGAGGTGCTCGGCGAGGTGGCCGACGCCTCGAAGGACGATATGCACCGCGCGATCGATGCGGCGCGCCGCGCCTTCGATGAGACCGACTGGTCGACGAATCATGCATTCCGCCAGAGATGTCTGTTGCAGTTGCAGGAGGCACTCGAGTCCGAACAAGAAGAGTTGCGTGAGGAGCTCATCCTCGAGGTGGGCTGCCCGCGCGCCATCACGCACGGCCCCCAACTCGATGCCCCGCTCGCCGACGCCTTGAGGTACCCCGCCCGGCTGATCGACGAATATCCCTGGGAGACTTCGTTGGGCGACGCGCTCGTATCGGTCACCGGAGTCAACACCACACGGAAGGTCTGGCGTGAGCCCGTCGGCGTCGTCGGTGCGATCGTGCCCTGGAACTTCCCGTTCGAGGTCACCATCCAGAAGATCGGACAGGCCCTCGGCACCGGTAACACCGTCGTGCTCAAGCCGGCACCCAACACCCCCTACAACGCGACGCGGCTCGGCCGGCTGATCGCCGAGAACACCGACATCCCACCGGGTGTCGTGAACGTTGTCACTGCATCGGACCATTTCGTCGGCGAAGAACTCACCCTCTCGCCGAAGGTGGATCTCATCTCGTTCACCGGATCCACCGTCGTCGGACGCCGCATCATGGAGAAGGGCGCCGCGACGATGAAGCGGCTGTTCCTCGAACTCGGCGGCAAGTCGGCCACCATTGTGCTGGAGGACGCGGACTTCGCGGTGGGCTGCATGATGGGCATCGCGCCCTGCATGCACGCGGGCCAGGGGTGCGCCAACCCCACCCGGCTGCTGCTGCCGCGGTCGCGTTACGACGAAGGTGTCGAAATCCTCAAGGGCATCTACGAAGGTGTCGCACCCGGCGATCCGCAGGATCCGGCCACTCTGTGCGGACCGGTCATCTCCGACAAACAGCGCAGCCGCATCCGCGGATACATCGACAAGGGCGTCGAGGAGGGCGCGACCCTGCTGGTCGGTGGAGCCGAAGCGCCCGACGGCATGGACAAGGGCTACTTCGTCAAGCCCACTCTGTTCGTCAACGTCGACAACTCCATGACCATTGCGCAGGAGGAGATCTTCGGGCCCGTGCTCTCGGTAGTCCCCTTCGACGACGAGGACGACGCCGTGCGCATCGCCAACGACAGCCCGTACGGGCTGGCGGGCAACGTGATGGCGGGAACGCTGGACCGCGCACTGTCGGTGGCACGACGGCTTCGTGCCGGGTTCATCGGGTTGAACGGCACTGCGGGCTACGGAGCCGACACGCCGTTCGGCGGTTACAAGGCCAGCGGAATCGGTCGCCAGAACGGTGTCGCCGGGTTCGACCAGTACACCGAGATCAAGTCCGTCGCCTATCCGGCCGGGTCCTAGGAGGAAGCCATGCAATTGTTGTTCGAGGACCTCGAGGACTTCGGCGAGTTCGACGACTTCGTGTCGGGCGACGTGCGCGACCCCTACACCGAGCTGGCCAGGTTGCGTCGCGAGGAGCCCGTTCAGAAGATCGAGATCCCCGGAATCCCTGGGCAAGAGGGCAAGCCGATCGTCATGGTCTACCGCTATGAAGAGGCCCAGCAGATGCTGCGGGACAACGAGACGTTTTCCTCGGCGATCATCATCCAGGCGTTCGGGGACGTGTTCGGTAAGCACGTGATGCTTGGCATGGACGAGCCCGAGCACGGCAGGCACCGGGGTCTGGTCGCCAAGGCGTTCTCGCAGAAGGCCCTGGCCCGTTGGGAAGACACGTTGGTCACCAGAATCGGCAACGCGTTGATCGACCGGTTCGCCGAGCGGGGGAGCGTCGACCTGGTCAAGGAATTCAACTTCCCGTACCCCACGCTGATCATCGCCGGGTTGCTGGGCCTGCCGCAGGACGACTACGCGCAGTTCCAGAAGTGGTCCATCTCGCTGCTGTCGTTCACCGTCAACCCCGAACGCGGGAAGGAAGCGTCCGCGGCGCTGGCCGACTACTTCAGGCCCATTCTCGCCGCGCGTCGCGAGGAACCGCGAGACGATCTGATCAGCCGGCTCGCCGGGGCCGAGATCGACGGCGAGCAGCTCTCGGACGAAGAGATCTTCTCGTTCCTGCGGCTGCTCTTGCCCGCCGGTGTGGAGACCACGTACCGGGCGTTCGGCAACCTGATGTTCGGGCTGCTGACGAATCCCGAACAGCTGGAAGCCCTTCGGGCCGACCGGTCGCTGATACCGCAGGCGATCGAGGAAGCGGTGCGCTGGGAGCCGCCGCTGAGCATGATCACCCGGATCGCGAGCCGCGACACCGAACTCGGCGGCGTTCACATTCCCGAGGGTTCGTCGGTGATGCCGGTGTTGGGCGCGGCCAACCGACAGGACGAGCGTTTCCCGGACCCCGATCAATTCGACATCTTCCGAGAATCCAAGGCCAACATCGGGTGGGGCCACGGTGTGCACGTCTGCCTCGGCATGCACCTGGCGCGGTTGGAGATGCGCGTCGCGCTCAATCTCCTACTGGATCGCTTGCCGAACCTGCGGCTCGATCCCGGCGCCGGGGAGGCCTACATCCGCGGCCAGGTGTTCCGGTCTCCGACCGCGCTGCCCATCGTGTTCGACCCGTCGGTCAGCCCATGACCGATCTGCGCTTCGACGACCGCGTGGTGGTCGTCACCGGCGGTGGCCGCGGAATCGGCCGCGGCCACGCGTTGCTGGCTGCCGCCAAGGGGGCGTCCGTCGTGGTCGCCGACAACGGCGCCGAGATCGACGGCCGCACATCTGCCGCGCGGCCGGCCGACGCGGTGGCCGGGGAGATCACCCAGACCGGCGGACGAGCGGTGGCCTGCAGCGCTTCGGTCGCCGACGAGGCGGGGGCGCAGTCGATCATCGATGCCGCTATCAACGCGTTCGGACGTATCGACGCGGTGATCAACAACGCGGGCGTTCACGACCCGGGTCTTTTCCAGACGCTGTCGGCGGACCGGGTGCGCCGAATGCTCGATGTGCATTACTTCGGAACGCTTTTCGTCACGCGGGCCGCATGGCCCCATCTCGCCGAGTCCGGCGCGGGCCGGATCGTCAACACCGTCTCCGAAGCGATGCTCGGCGGCATACCGGAGCTCACGAGCTACGGCGCGGCCAAGGGCGCGGTGTGGGGTTTGACCCGCAACCTCGCCACCGAGGGCGCGGCTTACGGCATCGGGGTCAATGCGGTCGCGCCGCGGGCCTACACCCGCATGTCCGCATCGCAGGGCCGGCAGTTGGCCGAGCTGTACGGCATGTCGGAAGAGACGATGTCGGAGATCAACGCCAGCATGCCTCCCGAACTATGCGCTCCCGCAGCGGTTTTCCTTGCCCATGAGTCCTGTGCGTTGAATGGCGAGGTGTTGCTGACCGGGATGGGCGGTGTCTCGCGGCTGGCGGTCGTGCGCACCCAGGGCATCTGGAAGCAGCCGCTGACTGCCGAAGACATCGCCGAGAACCTCGAGGAGATCATGACCGTCGACGACGCCTACGTAACCGAAGCTACCAGGAGTGTCCTGTGACCGATTCTGAAGCCCTCGACTTCTTCACCGACGAGACGCTGATCCCGGACCCGTATCCGTATTTCGACGAACTGCGGTCCAAATGCCCGGTGGCTCAGGCCACCCCATTCAACGTGCTTGCGATCACCGGGTACGACGAGGCGCTCGCCGTCTACAAGGACCCGGCCTTCTCGTCGTGCGTGTCGGTCGCCGGTCCGTTCTCGGGCTTGCCCTTCGGACCCGGGGAATCCGACGACGTCAGCGAGCTGATCGAAAAGCACCGCGGTGCCGTCCCGATGGCCGAGCACATCACGACGCAGGACCCGCCGTTGCACACCCGCACACGCGGCTTGCTGAACAAGCTGATCACGCCCAAGCGCCTCAAGGAGAACGAGGACTTCATGTGGCGGTTGGCCGATCAGCAACTCGACACCTTCCTCGAGAAGGGCAGCTGTGAGTTCCTTGTCGCATACGCAAAACCGTTCTCACTGTTGGTCATCGCGGACCTTCTCGGTGTACCTGCTGAAGACCATGACGAGTTCAAGGAGGTCTTCGCGCTCGAAACCGTCGGCGAACTCGGCAAGGAGGCGCCGACAACGCACAACCCGCTGCAGTGGCTCAACGAGAAGTTCCATTCCTACATCGAGGACCGGCGGCGCTCACCGCGCGCCGACGTGCTGACCGAGTTGGCCCAGGCCAAGCACGAGGACGGCTCGACCCCCGACATCGAGGACGTCATGAACCTGTCGACGTTCCTGTTCGCGGCCGGCACCGAGACGACGACGAAGCTGGTCAGCTCCGCGGTGCGCTTCATCGCCGACAATCCGGGCTCGGAGAAGGAACTGCGGGACGACCGCAGCAAGATCCCCGCCTTCCTGGAGGAGACCTTGCGGATGGAAAGCCCTGTCAAATCGCACTTCCGGATGGCACGCACCACCACCAAGATTGGTGAAGTCGAGGTGCCTGCCGGTACGACCGTCATGTTGCTTCCCGGCGCCTGCAACCGTGACGAGCGTAAGTTCGCCGACCCCAATACCTTCCGGGCGGATCGACCGAACGTGCGCGAGCAGATCGCGTTCATCCGCGGGGTCCACTCGTGCCCGGGCGCTCCGCTGGCCCGCGCCGAAGGGCGGATATCGGTGAACCGGATCCTCGACCGGATGAGCGACATCACGATCTCCACCGAACACCACGGCCCACCCGACAACCGCCGCTTCAGCTACGAGCCGACATTCATCATGCGCGGGCTCAGCGAACTGCACATCACCTTCACCCCCATCGGCTGACCCAGAAATCGAAGGAGTAGCACATGACCGGAAAGCTCGAGGGCAAGGTCGCTTTCATCACGGGGGCCGCCCGCGGTCAGGGTCGCGCGCATGCGATCGCGATGGCGAAGGAGGGCGCCGACATCATCGCGGTCGACATCTGCCGCGACATCCCGTCGAACCCGTATCCCCTTGCCACGCCCGAGGACCTCTCCGAAACCGAGCGCGCGGTCAAGGAGACCGGCCGGCGCGTCGTCGCCCGAGTGGCCGATGTCCGTGAGCGCCACGAGCTTCGTGAGGCGGTGGAGGCGGGGGTGGCCGATCTCGGGAAGATCGACATCGTGGTGGCCAACGCCGGCATATTGCCGATGGCGATGGGCAATCCCGATCCGATGGGCTTCGTCGACGCGTCGGACGTCGACCTGGTCGGGGTGATGAACACGGTCGCGGTGGCGCTTCCGCACCTGCCCGACGGTGCGTCGGTCATCGTGACCGGATCCACCGCGGGCATGATCCGCGGCACCACGACGAGCCCGGACATGGGTCCCGGCGGCGCCGGATACGGCTGGAGCAAACGCATCGTGATCGAGTATGTCGACGAGATGTGTCTTCACCTGGCGCCGAGGATGATTCGCATCAACGCCATCCACCCGACCAACTGCAACACCCACCTGTTGCAGAACGAGGGAATGTACGGCGTGTTCCGGCCCGACCTGAAGGCCGAGGGCAAGACACCCACGCGCGAAGATGCCGAACCGCTTTTCTCGCTCTTTCAGGCCATGCCGATCCCGTACATCGAGCCCGAGGACATGGCGAACCTCGGCGTGTTCCTGGCCAGCGACGACAGCCGCTACATCACCGGCCAGCACATCCGGGTGGACGCAGGCTCACTGCTCAAGTGGCCCAACGGGCCCGGCGGCTAAGGCCGGTGCAGGAACCCGTGCAGAATCGCCTGCACGAGTTCGTCGACGATCGCCTCGCGTGACGGTGGCTTGCTGCCGAAGAAGGTGGAACGCAGTGCCACCATGCCGACGATCATTGCGACCGTCGAGTGCGCGGGGAGATCGGGTTGATCCGACCGAAGGCCCCGCAGCCGGATGCCTTCGGCGCTGATCTGGCCGAGCAGCGTGAGCGCGCGCCTGATGTCGGCGATACCGGCGCTGTCGATTTCCTCGTCGGTGAGTCCGTCCGACGCGACGAGAGTCCGCAGCAGGCCCCGGTGCTCGATGAGCACGTCGTAGAGACGCCCGACGAATTGACGGGTCAGCTCCTCTTCGGTGACCTTGTCGGGTATGACGGCCTGCCACGTCTCACCGAAGTCGTCGACGAAGTCGGTGAAGGGCAGAACCAGCGCCTCGCGGAACAGTCCGGCCTTCGAGCCGAAGTGACGGAACAACAGGTACTCGGTGACGCCTGCTGCTTCGGCGATCTCCCGGGTGGTCGTGCTGCGATAGTCCCGGCGCGCGAACAGATCCCGGGCTGCGTCGAGCAGCAGTCGCCGGGCCTCGCCGGGGGCCCTGCGCGAAGCCTGCGGCTCTTCGGCAGATCCCTTCTTCGACGAACGTCGCTGCGGCACGGCACATGACGATAGTCGCCTCTTGACCCCAACGCCGGTAATAGTGTCCACTATTACAGCCGGGGCCGGTGTGGAAGGACGTGGTCATGGGCCAACTCATCATGGTCGGAACGCTCTTCGGGCTGCTCGTCTTGATCGTCGGCGTGGTGCTGTACTTCGATCCCGAAGCGCGCGGCGAGAAGAGCGCTGCCGAGGACGACCGATGAGCACCGAGCTGACACCGGCGTTGATCGTCGGCCTGTCCTTCGCCTACGTCGGCGGCCTCCTGTTTTTGGCCTACGGCGTGTATCTGAGCATTCGTCGTGGCCGCCTTCATCCACTGCTGTTGGTGTCGATTTCCGCGATCTCGTTCTCGTGGATCGAGGCGCCGTACGACTGGGCGGTGTACGCCCAATTCCCGCCGGCACTTCCGCGCATGCCGTCGTGGTGGCCGATGAACATGACATGGGGCGGCGGACTTCCGTCGTCGGTGCCGATCGGGTACATCGCCTACTTCGTGCTGCCCGCGGTGATCGGTGCCGCGCTCGGCCGGTGGCTGATCCGGCGATTCGGTTGGCGCAGACCGCAAACCCTGCTGATCGTGGGTCTGCTGGTCGGGTTCTGCTGGGCTCTGCTGTTCAACGGTTTCTTCGGTCCCCGCGCCGGCGTCTTCTACTACGGATACGTGATCCCGGGGTTGGCGATCTTCGAGGGAAGCAAGTTCCAGTACCCGATCTACGACGCGGTCGCGATGGGCTTGCAGATGATGGTGTTCACCTACCTACTGGGGCGCGTCGACGGTCAGGGGCGCAACGTGATCGAGGTGTGGGCGGACAAGCGGTCGACGAGTCGCCTCGGATCGGCGTTGCTGTCGGTCGCCGCCGTCGTCGTGGTGGGGCACGTGATGTACGGCGCGGTCTTCGCCCCGCACCTGGCGACCAAGCTCGGCGGCTACGTGACGTCCGGTCCGACCGAGCAACTGTTCCCTGGGATCCCGAACCAGCCCCGCTGACTACGACGCCAATTTCGAGCACGAATCCGCGCATCGCAGTAAGCTGCGAACATTCAGCTAGCCGGCGTACCGGGTGCGGAGGTTCGCCACCCGCCTACGAAAGGGAGTCGGCCATGAGATCCATCTTTCGCTGCCTACTGGCCGTCGTCCCGATCTCGCTGGCGGCGCCGATTGCCGTCGCTGTAGCCCCCATCGCATCGGCGGAATGCACGAATGCGGGCGCCGCCACCGTCTGTGCGCAGGGCGACGTCCGCGGCGGTGGACCCAGTGCCCCCCAGGCCGGTCCGGTCTACCCCGGCTACTGCGCCGACCCCTGGTATTGCAGCGACGACTGGGGACTCGATGTCATCGTCGACCCGAGTCCGCCGAGACCGCCCATAATCGATCGGCCGGGACGGCCGGGTATCGGGCCGCGCTGATTTCTGTCGAGTTGTCCTCCGTCCATTCGAGCAAGGAGCTTGGAATGTTCTCACGCAACGTTTTCGGTGCTGGTGTGCTCGCCGGCGCGATCCTCTTCGGTGCCGCACCGGCTGCCGCCGACCCGCCCAACTGCACGGCCGCCGATCTGGCCGGCGTCATGTCCGGCGTCTCGGCGGGCACGTCGTCCTACTTGTTCACCCACCCGGACGTGAACGCGTTCTTCACCGGCCTGAAAGGCAAGCCCCGGGACCAGATGACCGATGAGATCAAGGCGTATCTGGACGCCAATCCGCGGGTCCGCGACGAGCTCCGGGCGGTCCGACAGGCCGCATCCGACTTCCGGGCGCGCTGTGACGTCGCGATGCCCGACCTGCTGATGGGCTAACGATCTCGGACAGAGCTGACACACTGGGGGTGTGCGCGACACACCGAAGTGCTGGCTCACCGACATGGACGGCGTGCTCGTCCGCGAGGAACACGCGCTGCCCGGCGCCGCGGAGTTCCTGCAGCGGCTCGTCGACTTGCAGCGGCCGTTCCTGGTTCTGACCAACAACTCGATCTTCACCCCTCGCGACCTGTCGGCCCGGCTGCGGCGGTCGGGGCTGAACGTGCCCGAGGAGTCCATCTGGACCTCCGCGCTGGCAACCGCGGCGTTCCTCACCGACCAGAAGCCGGAAGGGTCGGCGTACGTCATCGGCGAGGCCGGTCTGACCACAGCACTGCACGAGGCCGGTTACACCCTCACCGACGTCGAGCCGGACTTCGTCGTTCTGGGCGAAACCCGGACCTACTCTTTCGAGGCGGTCACCAAGGCGATCCGGTTGATCCTCGGCGGTTCGCGGTTCATCGCCACCAACCCCGACGTCACCGGGCCGTCGGCGGAGGGGCCGCTACCGGCGACCGGGTCGGTCGCCGCGATGATCACCAAGGCCACGGGCCGCGAACCCTACTTCGTCGGCAAGCCCAATCCGATGATGTTCCGCAGCGCGCTCAACCGAATCGAGGCGCATTCGGAGAGCACGGTCATGGTGGGGGACCGGATGGACACTGACGTCGTCGCGGGCATCGAGGCCGGGCTGGAGACCATCCTGGTGCTGACCGGGTCGACGACCGTCGACGAGGTCGAGCGGTACCCGTTCCGGCCCAGCCGCGTGTTGCCGTCCATCGCCGAGGCCATCGAACTGGTGTGAGGCGCGGCGCGGCCGCTGCCTACACTGACCCCGATGACCAGCACATCTGAGGCGACGCGGCCGCTGGCCGGCGTGCGTATTGTCGAGATCTCCAGTTTCGTCGCCGTCCCGTTGGCGGGCATGACGCTGGCCCAGCTCGGGGCGGAGGTGACACGGGTCGATCCGATCGGCGGTGCCGCCGACTACCGCCGGTGGCCCGTCACCGACGACGGCGAGAGCATCTACTGGGCCGGGCTGAACAAGGGCAAACGTTCGGTCGCGGCCGACGTGCGCTCCGGCGAGGGCCAGGACGTGATCAAACGGCTCATCGCAAGCAGCGGGGTCCTGATCACCAACGTCGCTGGGCGCGAATGGCATTCGTACGACGCCCTGTCGGAGCTGCGCCCCGACCTGATCCACGTCGAGGTCTCCGGCCGCGCCGACGGTGGCACGGGCGTCGACTACACGGTCAACGCGGGCATCGGTTTTCCGCTCGTCACCGGTCCGTCCGAACTCGCATCCCCGGTGAACCACGTCCTGCCGGCGTGGGACGTCGCATGCGGGCTCTACACCGCGCTGGCCGTGGTGACCGCGCTGCGGCACCGCGACGCGACCGGACAGGGCCAGCGGATCGGCATTCCGCTCGAGAACGTCGCGCTGGCCACGGCGGGCAACCTCGGCTTCTTCACCGAGGTGATGGTCAACGGCACCGCACGCGAACGCATCGGCAACTCGGTGTACGGCCAGTACGGTCAGGACTTCGTCAGCAGCGACGGGGTCTCGTTCATGGTCGTCGCGCTGACGGGGCGTCACTTCCGTGACCTCACCGAACTCACCGGCACGGCGAAAGCAGTTGCCGCGCTGGCGGAGACACTCGGTGCCGACTTCTCCGACGAGGGTCAGCGGTTCGTGCACCGTGACGCATTGAGCGGGCTGTTCGCCGAGTGGTTCAGCGCGCACACGGCCGAGGAGATCGGCGCGGCGCTGTCGGGTACATCGGTGCTGTGGGAGCGGTACCGCACCTTCGCCGAGGCCACCACCGAGGACAAGGTCACCGCCAACCCGTTGTTCACGCCGCTCGACCAGCCGCGGATCGGCACCTATCTGGCGCCGGGACTACCGATTTCGATCGGCGGGCAGTATCCGCCCGCGGTCTCCTCGCCGGCGCTCGGGGACGACACCGTGGGCGTGTTGAGCGACTGGCTGGGATTGACCGAGCAGCAGGTCGACGGCCTGGTCTCGTCGGGCGCCGTGGCGACGGGACGGGCCGAATGAGCAGACTAGTCGACCTGCTCGAGCTGCGGCCCGGTGTCGACACCGACAGCTGGGTGGGTCCGGCGAGCGGCCCGGCCGGAAAACGGTCTTACGGCGGGCAGTTCGTCGCGCAGAGCCTGGCTGCCGCCTGCCGCACCGTCGACGGGGACCGGCTGCCCACCAATCTGCACCTGCAGTTCCTTCGTGGTGGAGAGGCGGGTGACGAGATCGCGTACGGCGTTACGCGCGTGTTCGACGGTCGCACGTCATCGGCGCGGCGCGTCGAATCCCGGCAGGCGGAACGGCTCCTGACGACGGCGACGGTGTCGTTCGCGGTGCCGATGCGTGGTCCGGAGCACGGACACCGACTGCCCGCGCTCTACGATCCGGAGACGTTGCCCCGCACCGGTCCTGCCGGACCGGCGCCGTCGATGCCGCTCGAGGAACTCGATATCCGGATCTTCGACGACAGCTCGTCGGGCGAGTTCGTGCGTCGCTTCTGGTGGCGTGCAACCGTGCCCCTGCCGCAGGATCCGGTGCTGCACACGCTGATCGCGGTCTACGTGTGCGACGTGTACATGATCGATCCGGCGCTTGGAGTTCACGGCCATTCGATGCGGGCGCGAACGCACCGCAGCGGTACCACGGACTCGTCGATCTGGTTCCATCAACCGGTTTTCGCCGACCAGTGGAACCTGCTCGAGTCGACGTCGCCGGCCGCCGCGCGGGGCAGGGGAGTCGTGACAGGAAGCCTGATCCGCGCCGACGGTGTCATCGCCGCGACGCTGGCGCAGGAGGGGCTGATCGCCGAGCGGGACTGAGCGTCGGTCTAATGCAGAGCGGGTGCCGGCGCGCTCTGTCCCCTGCGCACCCGCAGCCACCGGCGCGCGGCCGTCACCAGATAGGTGATCAGGATCCCGACCGCGAGCGAGGCGATCACCCCGACGCCGGGGTGTCCGGGGAACCACGAATACACCTGGTAATGAACCAGGTAGGTGTACAGCGACGCCTCGGCGAGCACGCCGGCCGCGACGGTCAGCATCGCGGGACAGCGGATGGTGGGTAGCCAGATGACCAGGGCGAGGCCGCCGAACACGACGAGACCCCGCAGCATGGTGTCGAAGTAACCGAGCAGCGCGACCGCCAAAACCGCGGTGAGCAGCGCGCGTTGCAGGGTCGACGTCGCTTTCGACGCCGCCCATCCGAGCGCGAAGAACCAGAACGCGAGGATCGTGAACCAGGCCTCGCGGCCCATGTCCAATCCGAGCACGTCGTAGCGCAGGGCCAGGCCGAACACGAGGAACACCACCGCGACCGTGAACGGCCGTCGGCGCTCGGCACGGTCCATCGCCGGTATCCAGAACAGCAGCGCCAGCGCCACCAGCGTCCACACCAGGACTTCGACGAACCAGAGGCGCCCGGCGGTCATGCTGTCGCGTGGACCGAGGAACTTGTTGGCCAACAGCAGATTCGACCAGGTGTAGTCGCGTGTCCACAGAAGCGCGATGCTCACCCACAGCACCGAAGGCACCGCGATCCAGCCGATCGTGTTGCGCAGGTGGCGCACCCGTTTCGCGCGGGGCACCGGGGTGAGGCAGAACCGACCGAAGTTGTATCCGGCGATGCCGAGCAACAAGTGGGCGCCGCCCCACAGTTCGAACAGTTCGGCGTGCGACCCGACGATCAGGACGATCGCCACGGCCCGCAACGCCACGCTGGTCTCAAGCGTCGCGTCCCACAGCCGCCACCGCGGTCGCCGCGGCTTCACCAGGCCTTCGAGTTCGCGTAGCGGCCGCTGCTGCCATTCGGCGGGCAGCTGCCCTATCGCCCGCTCCAGCCGCACCGACATCGCCACGTAGGACAACGAGTTTCCGCCGAGGTCGACGAAGCTGGCGTCCGGGTCGATGGCCGCCGGGTCGAGTTGTAGTACGTCGGCGAACAACCCGTGCAGGTCCGTCGCGGCCGGCGCATCGCGGCCTCCCGCGAGCTCACGGACGGTGCGATAGTCCGGTTTCCCGGATTCCAGCAACGGCAGCTCGTCCACCGTGACCGCGCGCACCGCGGAGGCGGGCACACCGGCCGTCTCGGCAGCGACGCGCTGAACGTCGCGCTCGGTGTGTGCGCCCGCGGCGGCGACGACGAGCCGGTCGTCGTCATTGGTGCAGAAGGCGGTGATCCCGCTGGCGCTCAACGCGGATTCGACGCGCTGCAGATCGACGCGCAGACCGTACATCTTCACGAATCGGCTGGTGCGCCCGACGATCTCATAGAGACCATCGGGAGCGCGGCGAGCGAGGTCACCGGTGTGCAGCGAGTCGACGGTCTTGCCGAGCGCGAGGTCGTCCGGTCCGTGGGCGTAGCCCATCATCACGTTGGGGCCGCGATACACCAATTCGCCGACGCCAGGGGAGTCGTCGGACGCTTCGATCGCGAACGCACCCCCGGGTATCGGGCGGCCGATCGCGTCGGGGCGTGACAGCGCCAAATCCGGTGACAGGTAAGCCATTCGGGCGGTCGCCTCGGTTGCCCCGTACATGACGAACAGTTCCCAACCGCCATCGCGCGCCCATTCGGCGAATCGTCGTACCCGCTCGGGGGGCATACGCCCGCCCGCCTGCGTCAGGTACCGCAGGTGGGGCAGATCCATCGCGTCGAACCCGACGCGCTCGAGCAGTTCGAAGGTGTAGGGCACACCCGCGAACGACGTGCCGCGGTGACGACCGAACAGCTCCCAGAACCGCTCGTCGGTCACCGAGAGGTCGGTGAGGATCAGGCCGGCGCCGCGGATCAGGTGGCTGTTCACAACCGAGAGCCCGTAGCAGTACGACATGGGTAGTGTGGTTGCTGCACGGTCGGTTTGGCGAATATCGAGGTAGTCCGCGATCGCGCCGGCGTTGGACAGCAGATTCTCGCGCGACAGCCGGACCAACTTCGGTGATCCGGTGGTGCCCGACGTGGACATCAGAACGGCCAGGTCGTCGTGCAGGCGGCGTCCGCCTGCTCGGCGTCGGTGTGTGACCATGCCCTCGCTGATCACGGTGTCGGGCTCGTAGGTTCGCAGGATCGTGGTGTGATCGCGTCCGGCTGGCGCCGGGAGCACCACGTGGTCGCCGGCGAGTGCGGCGAGGTAGTGCACCAGAGTGTCGACGTCGTTGCGGGTTTCGAGCAGCACGAGGCGGCGGTCCTCGCCGAGCTCGGACATCGCACCCGCGACCCGGTCGGCCAGCGCGTCGTATGTCAGGCACTCCGATTCGGTGTACACGGCGACGTTGTCACGGTGGCCGCGTAAGTGATCGATCAGGGTTGTCACAGCGCGACTCCGCTGCCGACGACCTGAATGTGAACCTTGGCGTCGACCTGGGGCGGCGCGAGGCTGTGCTGGCGAACGATGATGGGGTCGGCATCACCGGCGGGATCGACGGTCAACAGCACGTCGTGGCCGAGGAACTCGACCGCCAGAACGGTGCCGACGCCTTCGAGTCGCTCGGCGTCGGAAACCACCGTCGCGACGAGTTGCTCGGGACGCAGCAGCAGCGTCGCGGGGCCGGAAGGATGGGATTGTGCGCCCTGCAGGGGGATTCGCCCGAGTACGCATTCGGCGACGCCGGCGGTCACGGTGCAGGGCAGCGATATGCAGTCACCGAGGAATGCGGCGGTGAAGTGGTCCGTCGGCTGCCGATACACCACCTGCGGGGGTCCGACCTGGGTGAAACGACCGTCGCGCATCACCGCCACCTGATCGGCGACCGAAAGCGCCTCCTCCTGGTCGTGGGTGACCAGCAGAGTGGTGACGCCGGCATCGATCAGCAAGCGGGCGACGGCTTTCCGAGTAGACGCCCGTAGCCCGGTGTCGAGTGCGCTGAACGGTTCGTCGAGCAACATCGCGACCGGTTTGCGCGCCAGCGCACGGGCAAGGGCAACCCGCTGCTGCTGACCGCCGGAGAGTTCGTGGGGCCGGCGCGATGCGAACGACGGGTCCAGCGAGACCGTTTCGAGCAGTTCGTCGACCCGCGCGCGAATCTCGGCCCGGCGCGCGGACTTGTGCAGACCGTAGGCGATGTTCTGGCCCACGGTCAGATGGGGGAACAGCGCCCCGTCCTGGGCGACATAACCGACGGCCCGTCGGTGCGGCGCCACGGCGTTTCGCGGGCTGGCCACCTGACGACCGTCGATGACGACGGTTCCGTCGTCGGGTGTTTCGAATCCGGCGATCAGACGTAGCAGCGTCGTCTTGCCGCACCCCGACGATCCGACGACCGCGGTGATGGTCCCTGCCTGCATCTCGAGGTTGATGTGATCGAGCACGGTATGACCGTTGAAAGCCTTCGCCAGGCCGTGGATTTCGACAATGCTCACAGCGCCGCCGCCTTCGTCGACTGCCGGTACAGCAGCAATGTGACCGGTATGGCGAGGATGACGAGCACCAACGCGTACGGTGCTGCCGCCGCGTAGTCCAACTCGCTGGAATAGGACCAGAACATCATCGCCAGTGTGCGGGTGCCCGTCGGCGCGAGCAGCAGGGTGGCGGTCAGTTCGGTTGCCACCGCGACGAATACCAGCGAGGCGCCCGCGGCCGCGGCGGGCGCCGTCAACCGAAGCGTCACCCGCAGGAACGTCGCTGTCGGCGAGCTGCCCAGCGACCGTGCCGCCTCCTCGAGACTCGGCGGGACCTGGGCGAGGCCGGCGCGGACGTTGACCAGTGCGCGGGGCATGAACAGCAGGACGTAGGCGAACACGATCAGCGCCAGGCTCTGATAGAGGGGTCGCACGAAGTGGATCGTGACGGTCACCAGCGCCAGGGCGGTGACGATGCCGGGTAGCGAACTGGTCACGTAGTTCGCACCCTCGACGACCCGCGCCAGCACTCCGCTGGAGCGCACCGCCACCCACGCGACCGGGAACGCGAGAACCGTCGTCAGAACCGCTGCGGCGGAGGCCAATCCGATGGTCTGGCCCAGCGCGGAGAGAATGTCGTCGACGATCCAGACGTCTCGGCCGCCCAACCACAGCCACCGGGCGATCGTGCCGACCGGCACACCGATGGCCAGCACCGCCAGGGTCGTCAGCGCGAGCGTCGCCGGAACCTTGCTGTGGTGCAGATGTATCGGTGAGGACGCACGCGGCGCTCCCGACCCGATCCTGGCGAACCGCGCGTTACCACGGGCCGCGGCCTCGCTGACCAGCAGCGCCAGGCACAGCAGTACGAGCACACCGGCCAGCATGCTGCCCGCCGCACCATCGAAGGTGGCCTGGAACTGTTGGAAGATCGCGACGGTGAAGGTGTCGAACCGCACCATGGCGAACGCACCGAACTCGGCGAGCAGGTGCACGCCGACCAGCAGCGCACCACCGAGGATCGCGAGCCGCAGTTGCGGAAGCACGACGCGCAGGAAGACCTCCGCCGAACCCGATCCCAGTGCCCGTGCCGACTCCTCGACGGCGGGGTCGAGGCGTCGCAACGTCGCCGCGACCGGTAGGTACATGAACGGGAAGTAGGACAGGGTCGTGACCAGCACACCCGCAGGCAGCCCGTGCAGCGACGGGATCACCCCGACCCAGGCGTAGCTGTTGACGAAAGCCGGAATGGCCAGCGGCGCAACGAAGAGGGGCCGCCAGAACGCCCGACCCGAAAGGTCCGTGCGCTCCACCAGCCACGCCACCCCGACCCCGATCACGACACACAGCGGAACGGTGACGAAGACCAGCGCGACCGTGTTGACGAGCAGCTCACCGACGCGCGGGCGCACGACGAGCTCGTACGCCCGCGTCCAGCCCACCGAGATGGTCGCCCACGCCACGTATCCCAGCGGAATGCAGGTCGCGGCGACGAGGATCGCGACCGTGGCCGAGATCAGCGGGCCGGGCCGGGCCGTCTTGTCCGACCGCGACACCGGTGCCGTGGGCGGAGGGACGGGAGGAGCGGCGGCGACCACCTACAGCAAGCCCGCTTTCGTCATCAGATCGGTGACCTCCTGCGCGTCCAGGTTCGACGGGTCGACATTGGGCGCCTGCAGGGTGTCCAGCGGGGGCAGAGCGGGATTCGCGGGTACGCCGCTGGCGACGGGGTATTCGAACGACGTCCCCTTCTCGAGCACCTCCTGACCCGCTTTGCCGGTGATGAACTTGATGAACTGCTGCGCCTCGTCCATGCGGTCGGTCGAGGCAAGCACGCCACCGCCGGACAGGCTGACGAACGCGCCGGGATCTTCGTTCTTGAAGTAGTGCAGAGCGGTATTGCCGCTCATTTCTTTGGTTTTCGCCTGATCGCGGAACCAGTAGTAGTGATAGATCACGCCGCCGTCGACCTCACCGGCATTGACGGCTTTGAGCGTGGCGATGTTGTCGCTGTAGAGCTTGGCGTTGGCCTTCATCGCGGCTAACCATTGCGCGGTCGCGGGCTCGCCCTTGAGCTGCAGCAGC
>NZ_LZJE01000199.1:0-21611 GCF_001666865.1 Mycobacterium sp. E136 | reverse complement strand
CCTGTTCCCTCCTGGGCGGCCGGGTGCGACGGCGAGGGGGTGCCCGCCGAGGTGCTGTCCGCAGCCGAGGCCGAGGTTTCGCCAGCCGATCTCGCGGTCGTGATTCACACCTCGGGCTCGACCGCGGACCCGAAGGGCGTCATGCACACCCACGGCACCCTCGTACGGCAGACGTCCACGTGGCCCGCCGCGATCCGAATGGTCACCAAAAGCGAAGGCGCGGTGCGGGTCCTGTGCGCGATGCCGTTCTTCTGGGTGGGCGGGCTACTCGCGGCCACCGGTGCGCTGCACGAACCCGTCACCGTGCTCGTCCTGCCCCGTCTGGAGGCCGAGGGCGCGCTGGATCTGATCGAGCGCGAGCGGGCCGCCGGCGTCATCGGATGGCCCGCGTTCACCCAGCGCATGCGCGAACACCCGAGCTTTGCCGACCGGGATCTGTCCAGCGCCCCGATGCTGCGCGACGGGCCGCTCGACATCGCGATGGTCGACGTCCCCGACGGGTATCCCGTGCACCGCACCATGTCCGAAACCGCGGGCGGGTTCGCGTTCACCGACATGTGCATCGTCGACGACGATGGCGCCCCGGTGCCCGACGGCGAGGTCGGCGAACTGTTGATCCGCGGGATCGGCGTGATGGCCGGCTACAACAAGCGCGAGCGGTGGGAGACCTTCGACGAAAACGGTTGGTATCACACGGGTGACCGCGTCTACCGAAAACCGGGTGACCCGCGGCTGTTCTACGTCGGCCGCACCACGGACATGATCAAGTCCGCGGGCGCCAACGTCTCGCCGCTCGAGGTCCAAGCTGTCATCGAGGACTTCCCCGGCGTGGCACAGTGTCTGGTGCTCGGCATCGACGATCCCCGTCGCGGAGAGCAGGTCTGCGCCGTCGTCGTACCCACCGCCGCCGGTATCGACGTCGAGGCGCTGGCCGCTCACACCCGCGCGCACCTGTCCGCGTACAAGGTGCCGGGCCGCTGGGTTCTGGCCTCGAGTGAGCAGATCCCGATCCTGTCCAGCGGTAAGTTCGACCGCAGGTCGCTGAGCGCCATGATCGCCGACGGCACCCTCGAATCGGTCGGTGGGTGAGCCGGATGGCGGTTCTGAGAACACCCGACGAGCGTTTCGCCGCGCTGCCCGACTACCCGTTCAAACCCTCCTACGTCGAGGTCCAGACGCGCGGAATCGACCCGCTGCGAATGCATTACGTCGACGCGGGACCGGTCGACGCGCCCGTCGTCGTGCTGCTGCACGGCCAACCCACCTGGTCGTATCTGTACCGGCACGTCATCGGTGCCCTACTCGATGCGGGTCTGCGCGTGATCGCGCCAGACAACATCGGTTACGGTCGGTCCGACAAGCTGACCGAGCCGACGGATTACACGTTCAAGCGCCACGTCGACTGGGTGCACAGCGCGATCACCCGGGTGAATCTGACCGACATCACGCTGGTCGTGCAGGACTGGGGCGGGCCGATCGGGCTCAGTGTGCTTGCCCGCGAACCGGACCGGTTCGCCCGCGTCGTCGCGAGCAACACGATCCTGCACACGTGCGACCCCGCTCTCGCGGGCCGGCTCGAGTGGCCGCACCACGGTGTCGGCGACGGTCAGGTCATCCACCAGGAGACCCTCCTCGACTATGTGGCGTTCTACCAACGGTCACCGGATCTCGTTCCAAGCCTTTTCCTCGACGCGGTGGCCGGGCCGTTGAGCCCCGACGTACTGGCCGCCTACGACGCGCCGTTCCCGGATCGGGCGTACACCGCCGGCCTGCGTCAGATGACGGCATTGATCCCGTTGACCCGCAACGATCCCGGCGCCGCGATCGGGCGCGAGACCATGGCCGCGCTCGGCGAGTGGCGACGGCCGTTTCTCACGGCCTACTCCGACGGTGATCCGCCGACCCAAGGCTGGGACAAGGTTTTCGCCGACCACGTGCCCGGCGCGAAGGGCCAACCCCATACGACCATCGAGGGCGCGGGCCACTTCGTGCAGGAACAGCGGGGCGGCGAACTCGGGCGCATCGTCGCCGAATTCGTCACCCGCACCGCATGATCAGAGCCCGAACTGGTCGTCGATGATGCCGAGCCAGACCTGGGCCGCGTCGATCGCCACCTTCTCGCTGATGAACGCGTGCTGCGTGCCGGTGTACATGTCCCGGAACGCCCGTTCCAATCGGCTGCCCTCGCGAATCGAACTGGTGCCCGCGACCAGATGCGCCCACTCCGCACACTGGCGCGCCACATCCGTGGCGTACACCGCGGCCACCCGCATGTCCGCCCGCAGGGCCGGGGTGAGGTCGTCGCCCGCCGCGACGGCGGACTCGGCGGCGGCGAAGGCGTCGAGCACCAGCAGCCGCGCCGCCCGCCACGCCGCGACGTGATGAGCCAGACCTTTCTGAAACGTCGGCCGACTGGCCAGCGACGCCATATCGCTCATGCGGAACTTCGTGGCGGCGAGTTCTTCGACGTCGTCGAGCATGCTCTTGGCCACGCCGAGCGCCCACGACGCATGCCCGGCGGCGGTCACCGGCATCATGCCCATCCGCGTCGCGGGTGACGATCCGCGCAGCGGCTCCCGGGTGAACAACGCGAACGTGCGCTCGGCGGGCACGAACACGTCCTCGACGCTGTAGTCGTAGGAGCCCGTTCCCTTGAGCCCCTGCACATACCAGCCGTCGTTGAAACTCACCTGCTCGCGCGGCAGGATCGCGACCTGCATTTCCGGGATACCTTCGCTGACCCAGCGCATCTCGGTGCCGTCCATCGGCAGAAAACCCGCAGCGACATATTGCGAGTGACCGATCCCCGAACCGAAGCTCCACGACCCGGTCAACCGGTATCCGCCCGACACGGCGGCGCCCTGACCGTTGGGAAAGAACTGCCCGCCCATGGTGACCCGGTTGTCGTGGGCGGTGAACACCTCGGCGAACCCGGCATCGGGCAGATACGCGGCGGCCGCGAACGACGACGGCAGGTTGGCGATGCCGACCCATCCGAAAGAACCGTCCTGCCATGCCATTTCGATCCAGGTCTCGATCATCTCGGCGAACGACGGCTCGCTGCCACCCGCGGGCGCGGGGTTGAACGCCGTCATCAGCCCGCATTCCCACATCGCATCGACGACGGCCGGGCTGAGCGTGCGCCTCTGCTCCGACTCCCCGGCTTCCCGTTGCACGATCTCGCGCAGGCCGCGCACCCGCCCGGCGATGCCCCCGGCGGCTTCCAATGTCGACGTCATCAGTCCTCTTTATCAGCGATCGTCTCGCCGCACATACACTTCGCCCGTGCACGTCACCGCACTCAACATCGCTCCGGGCAGCCGGCTGCCGATGCGCTCCGTCGGTGAGGTGGTCGCCGAGGCGGCAACCGGCCTGGTCGGCGACCGCTACCACGGCACCCGCCACCGCCACGTGACCGTCCAGTCGCAGGAGCTGTTGGACCGTGCGGCGGCCGATCTCGGCTACGCGTTCGACCAGGCCCAGACCCGACGCAACGTGACGGTGGACGTCGGCGAGATCCCCACCAGGCCGGGTACGCGGTTGCTGATCGGCGGTGTGCTGTTGGAGGTAGTGCGGGTGTCGGCGCCGTGCCGCCTGCTCGACGACTGGATCGGTGCGGGCGCCGCGGCAGCGCTGCGCAGCCGGGGCGGCTCGGCCTGCCGCCTGCTCAGCTCGGGCACGATCCGTCTCGGCGATCCGGTCGAAGTGCTGACCGCGTCAGAGCCGCAGTGACCTCACTTGATGATGCGAACCAGGTACGGCGTCATGTTGGCGGTCCGCACCGGCGACACCGCGACGCCCTGCTCGGTGGCCTCCAGCATCTGCCCGTTGCCGACGAACAACGCGACGCTCTGGGTTCCGTTGGGGCCGTAGAAGATCAGATCACCCGGCAGCGCCTCGGAGGGCAACACCTTCTGGCCGACGTTGTACTGTGCGCCCGACGACCGCGGCAGCTTGACCCCGACGCCGGCGAACGAATAGACCATGAGACCCGACGCGTCGAAACCGACGGTGCTGACGGCCGGATTCAGGCCGACGATGTGGCCTTCGCGGTCGAGTCCGGCGACGTTGTCGGCCGTGCCACTGCCCTTCGTCGGCCCGTTCGCATCTCCCCCGCCGTAGGAGAACGGGACACCGCGCTGGGAGAGCCCGCGGGCGATGACGAGATCGACCGCCTGCTGGTTGGCCGCGGACCGCGGCGATGGTGCGGCGGCCGCCACCCCAGGAAGGGTCACCAACAGGGCGACGCCGATCACCAAGGCGTAGATGCGTTTCATGGTTCGTTGCTCTTTCTCGACTGCGCGCACACTTATGGCGCTGTATTCACTTGTACCGGTTTGTTTGCTCGGAGTGCCAATTCGCGCCTGGCCCAGCGCCAATGAGATGCAGTACCGTAACCGAACAGTGATTACTCCCCTGCTTTGCGGCGTGTGGCGATGACCGAGCGGGTCGCGGTGGTCGGCGGCGGCATCATCGGCGTCGCGGTCGCCCGCGAGATCGTGCGGCGGCGTCCCGACTCCGATGTCACGTTGTTCGAGAAGGAAGACCGCCTGGCCTCGCATCAGACGGGCCGCAACAGCGGCGTCGTGCATGCCGGCCTGTACTACGAACCCGGATCGCAGAAGGCCCTGCTCTGCCGTCGCGGGGTGGGTCTGCTCGAAGCGTTCTGCACGGAGCGCGGGATCCGCCGCATCGCCTGCGGCAAGGTATTGGTCGCCCTCAATGACGCCGAAAAGGGCCGCCTCGCCGACATCGAGCGGCGGGCGGTGGCCAACGGTGTACCAGGGGTTCGAATCATCGGGGCGCAGGAACTGCACGAGCTCGAGCCGAACGTGCGCGGGATCGCCGCTCTGCACTCGCCGTCGACCTCGATCGTCGATTACGCCGAGGTCACCAGGGAGCTAGCCGCCGACGCAACCGGTGCCGGTGCGAAAGTGCTTCTCGGACACCGGGTGACAGGCCTGAAGGTGGGTGACACCGAAGTGCTCGTCAGCGCCGGCACCGACGGCGACCAGATGCAGGCCCCATTCGACCGGGTCGTCGTATGCAGCGGTCTGCAGAGCGACCGGCTCGCCGAGATGGCCGGGGACGGACTGAATCCGGTGATCATGCCGTTCCGGGGTGAGTACTACGCGCTGAAACCGCACCGGCGCGGTCTGGTCAATGGTTTGGTCTATCCGGTGCCCGATCCGCGGTACCCGTTTCTCGGGGTGCACGTCACCCCGCGGGTGGACGGCGAGGTGCTGATCGGACCGAACGCGGTCCTGGCTCTTGCGCGTGAGGGCTACACGTGGGGAACGGTGTCGGTGCGCGATCTGGGCGCCATTGCGTCGACACCGGCCTTCTGGCGATTCGCCCGACGGCACTGGCGCACGGGGATCCGCGAAGTGGCAGGATCGCTGTCCAGGCGTCGCTTCATCACCGCCGCGAGGGCCTACGTGCCCGGGTTGGCCGACGACGACGTGGTCCCCGGCACCGCTGGAGTGCGGGCGCAGGCCCTCGATCCCGACGGCGGTCTCGTCGACGACTTCCGGATCAGCGTCCGCGGCCGCGTCGTGGTGCTGCGCAATGCACCGTCGCCCGCCGCGACATCGTCGCTGGCGATCGCCGAGCACGTCGTCGACACCTTCGAAGCCGCAGAGTGAGCTGCCGGCGGTGAGGTCGCCCACCGCGTCGGCATCGCCGACCCCGGATACCTCAGCAGGCCGTTCCGGCGCACCCACGGGATGTCTCCCCGCATGTGGCGTGCCCATCCCTGCTGATAACGCCATCTCCGGCGGAGGCCGGGTCGTACTGTGGGTGCATGGCCATCATCGAAACGGACGCCGCACCTCAGACCCCGTTCGAGCAGGAGGTCGCTGCCACGCAGCGGTACTTCGACAGCCCGAGATTCGACGGGATCATCCGCCTCTACTCGGCCCGTCAGGTCGCCGAACAGCGCGGCACGATTCCGTCGGACTACATCGTGGCGCGTGAGGCCGCCACCGCGTTCTACGAGCGCCTGCGCGAGCTGTTCGCGCAGAAGAAGAGCATCACTACCTTCGGCCCGTACTCGCCGGGCCAGGCCGTGACGATGAAACGCATGGGCATCGAGGGCATCTACCTCGGTGGCTGGGCGACCTCCGCCAAGGGCTCGACCACCGAGGATCCCGGACCGGACCTCGCCAGCTATCCGCTCAGCCAGGTGCCCGAGGAGGCCGCGGGCCTGGTTCGCGCGCTGCTCACCGCGGACCGCAACCAGCAGTACCTGCGGCTGCAGATGACCGAAGACCAGCGCTCCTCGACCCCTGCGGTCGACTTCCGGCCCTTCATCATCGCCGACGCGGACACCGGCCACGGCGGAGATCCGCACGTGCGCAACCTGATTCGTCGATTCGTGGAGGCCGGGGTCCCCGGCTACCACATCGAGGATCAGCGGCCGGGCACCAAGAAGTGCGGCCATCAGGGCGGCAAGGTGCTGGTGCCGTCCGACGAACAGATCAAACGGCTCAATACCGCCCGCTTCCAACTCGACATCATGCGGGTGCCCGGCATCATCGTGGCCCGCACCGACGCCGAGGCGGCCAACCTGATCGACAGCCGCGCCGACGAACGCGACCAGCCGTTCCTGCTCGGCGTGACGAACCTGAAGGTGCCGTCGTACAAGTCGTGCTACCTGGCGATGATGCGTCGCTTCTACGAAGCGGGCGTCACCGAACTCAACGGCCACCTGCTCTACGCGCTGCCCGAAGGGGAATATGAGACCGCCAATGCCTGGCTGGACCGCCACGGCATCGGGGACACCGTCACCCAGGCGGCCGCGGAGTATCAGGACCGCCCCGACGGCGAGATCGACGCGATCTTCGACGAGGTCGAGTCGAAGTGCGTCGACGCCTGGCAGGTCGATGCCGGCTTGATGACGTACGGCGAGGCCGTGGCCGAGCTGCTCGAGTTCCGCGAAAGCGAAGGCGAGCAACTCGACATGAGCGTCGCCGAGTGGCGGCAGTTCGCCGAACGCGCTCCCCTCTACACCGCCCGCGAGAAGGCCAGGGAGATCGGGGCGGCCGTGGGATGGGACTGCGAGCTGGCCAAGACCCCGGAGGGCTACTACCAGGTCCGCGGCGGGATCCCCTATGCGATCGCCAAGTCGCTTGCCGCCGCGCCGTTCGCCGACATCTTGTGGATGGAGACCAAGACCGCCGACCTCGCCGACGCGCGTGAGTTCGCCGAGGCCATCCACGCCGAGTTCCCGGAGAAGATGCTGGCCTACAACCTGTCGCCCTCGTTCAACTGGGACACCACCGGCATGACCGACGACGAGATGCGGGCGTTCCCCGAGGAACTCGGCAAGATGGGCTTCGTCTTCAACTTCATCACCTACGGCGGTCATCAGGTCGACGGTGTCGCGTCTGAGGAGTTCGCCACCGCGCTGCGTCAGGACGGCATGCTCGCGCTGGCGCGGCTGCAGCGCAAGATGCGGTTGGTCGAATCGCCCTATCGCACACCGCAGACGCTCGTCGGCGGTCCGCGCAGCGATGCCGCGCTGGCCGCATCGTCGGGTCGGCTCGCGACCACGAAGGCGATGGGCAAGGGCTCGACCCAGCATCAGCATCTCGTGCAGACGGAGGTGCCGAAGAAGCTGCTCGAGGAGTGGTTGGCGATGTGGGGCGAGCACTACAAGCTCGACGAGAAGCTGCGGGTGCAGCTGCGTCCGACGCGTCCGGGCTCGGATGTGCTGGAGCTCGGGATCTTCGGCGAGCGCGACGGCGACGACGAGAAGCTCGCGAACGTGATCGTCGATCCGATCAAGGACCGGCACGGCCGCAGCATCCTGACGGTGCGCGACCAGAACACGTTCGCCGAGAAGCTGCGGCAGAAGCGGCTGATGAGCGTCGTGCACCTGTGGCTCATCCACCGGTTCAAGCCAGAGATCATGTACTACGTCACGCCCACCGAGGACAACATCTATCAAACCGAGAAGATGAAGTCCCACGGCATCTTCACCGACGTGTACCAGGAGGTCGGTGAGATCATCGTCGCCGACGTGAATCAGCCGCGGATCGAGGAACTGCTCAACCCCGACCGCGAGGCGCTGGGACGGTTGATCCGCAAGGAGGACTGAGGGTTCGGGGCTCAGACGCTCGGTGGCGAGATGTGAACGACCTTCATCTGCGTCATCTCGTCGAGCAGCTCGGGACCGAACCCGAACCCGTTGCCGCTCGCGCGACGTGGCTGTGAGGCCCCGCCGGGCGCTCCCCCGAAGACATCGTTGATCTTGACGGTGCCGACGGGCAGTGCCCGCCACGCCTCCTGAGCGTGACCCATATCGGGCGTCAGCACGGTGGCGGCGAGCCCGTAACGATCGTCCGCCGCCTCGCGCAGCGCGGTGTCGAAGTCCGGGGTCACTCGCACGGGCGCGACCGGACCGAACGTCTCCTCGCGGAATACCAGCATCTGCGGCATGCAGTCGGCCAGCACGGTCGGCGGATAGTACGAGCCGGGACCCGGCCGCGGAGCACCGCCCGCCAAGACGCGGGCACCGTTCGCGACGGCGTCGTCGACCTGAGCCTGCACGACGTCGCGTTGGCGCCCGTCGACCAGCGGTCCGATCCGCTTGTCCCACGCCAGCGCCTCGGCCGTCAACGCGTCGAGGAAGGCCTCGGCCACCGACTCGACGACGAAAACCCGTTCCACCGATACGCATATCTGTCCGGCGTTGGCGAACGCCCCGAGTGCGGCCTGCTCGGCCGCCCACCGCGGGTCCACGTTCGCGTCGACGATCAGCGCGTCGTTGCCGCCGTTCTCCAGCACGGTCTTGGCGCCGCGGTCGGCGCATGTCCCGGCGATCGCCCGTCCAGTGGCGCTGCTGCCCACGTGCGCGACAACGTCGACGTCGGCCGCCTCGGCGATCCGCGCGCCGACCGATGCGTCACCGTCGAGGATCTCCAACACGCCATCGGGTAGCTGCTCGGCCAGGAGCTCCGCGAAACGGCGACCCGTGGCCGGACAGCGTTCACTTGGCTTGTGCACCACCGTGTTTCCTGTCACCAAGGCCGCACCCAACAGTCCGGCCGCGACGGCGACCGGGTCGTTCCATGGGGTCAGCACCGCCACGACACCGCGGGGCTCCGGCACCATCAGGTCGGTCGAAGTCCAGTCGCCGTGCAGGCTGCGGCCGCGGTGCAGCGGCCCGAGCTCGGCGTACTGCACCAACGTGCCCGCACCCGCGTCGACTCCGCCCAGCGCGTCGTCGCGTAGCTTTCCCGTTTCGCGTTCGTTGAGCTCGGCAAGTTCCTCTGCGGCCGCGCGGACGGCGGCGGCCGCGTTCGTCAGCGCGGCGGCGCGCTCGGCCGCAGGGGTCCGCGCCCACCCCGTCGACGCCGCGCGCGCTCGGACCACGGCTTCGGCGCAGGTGGAGGGATCGGTGATCGGAATTCTGCTGACTTCGTCGCCGGTGCGGGGGTCGAGAACGGTCAGCTCCATGGTCGAAGACACGCGAACGGTGGTACCCGCCAGGATCGCGATCAACCGCGCGAAGCGCGGCGTCGCTCAGCCGTAGAGCTCTTCGAATCTCCGGATCGACCGCTCGATGTCACCCTTGACCGCGCGTGCCGCTGTCGCGCCGATGGGGCCGAACAGCGGCGCTCCCCCAAGGTTGAGGGTGAGCGTGAACGCCGAGCCGGTACCGGTCGGTGCGACGTTCATCCGCAGCCCGTACTTCGTGCCGCCGACGCCCTTTCCGGTGACCTCGATCAGGCGGGGTGGGTCGAACTTCTCGATGGTCCACGTGACGCGGTTGCGCAGCCCCTTGGCCCCCGCCACCCCGACGATCGTGGTGCCGACCGACAGTTCGTCGGGCAGTTCGCTGCGCCAGCCCTCATGCATGACCAGCCAGTCCCCCAACGCGTTGAGATCCGATACGTGCTCCCACGCGTCCTGCGGGCTCAACGTGAGCTGTCGCGACAACTCCAGCTTGGCCATTTGAGGATGGTAGCCATCAGCTCGGCGCGGGCAGCCGCAGCACCAGCCGGGCCCCGCCGAGCGGGCCGGCCTCCATCGCGGCGGTGCCCCCGTGTAACTCGGCCTGCTGGGCCACCAGCGCCAGGCCCAGTCCCGATCCGGACCGTGCCGCGGTCGATCCACGGGAGAACCGCTCGAACACCGCGGCGCGCTCCTCCTCCGGTATCCCCGATCCGTTGTCGTCGACCGTGATCTGCACACCTTCGCCGGAAGCCTCTGCGCCCAACCGGATTTGGGTGGCACCGCCGTGCTTGATCGCGTTCGTGATCGCGTTGTCGACGACGAGTCGCAGCCCGGCGGGCAGTCCGACCATGAGCACCGTCCTCGACGACGACAGCGACACCTTCAGCCCGGGATAGTTGCGCATCGCGTCGTGGGCGGCCCGGTCCAGCAGCTCGGTGATGTCGACCGGCACGAAGTCGTCGACAGTGGTCAGTTCGCCCTGCGCGAGTCGCTCCAACGCGGTGAGTGTCGCCTCGATCCGACTCTGCGTGCGCATCACGTCGGCGATCACCTCCTGGCGTTGCTCGTCGCGCATCTGCAGCGTGGAAAGCACCTCGAGATTGGTGCGCATGGCCGTCAGCGGCGTGCGGAGTTCATGCGAAGCCACCGCGGCGAAGTCACGTGCCGACTCCAGTGCCGCCCTCGTTCGCTGTTGCTCGTCGCCGATACGCGCGAGCATGCCCTCGACGGCCTCGGCGATCTCGACCGCCTCCTGGACGCCGCGCACTTGAACCTCGTCGGGTTTGGATTGCGCGTTGATGGCGCGCGCCTGCTGGGCGAGCAAGCGGAACGGGTTGATCATGATCGACCACATCACCCAGCCGACCAGGATTGTGCCGACGATGACGCCGCCGCAGATCAGCAGCACCCTGCGGTGCAGTTCGTCGATGCGGTGCTGCGTCTCGGCGAGCGGCGCGCCGATCGCGATCAACGCCTCACCGGCGGTGAAGGTGCGGACCCGGTACTCGACGCCGTCGATGGTGGTGTCGGCGTAGCCGACGGGAAACTCCGGCAGCACGATGTTATCCGGGATGGAAACGGTGAAGCCGTCGACGCGGGCGGTCCGGACCAGCCCACCGTCCGGGATCGGCGGGTTGAGGTCGGCCTGTTGGGCGGTGCGCAGCAGCTCGCTGATGTCGCCGAGGCTGCTCACCGAATCGAGGCGACGATCCAACTGGCTGTACTGGTCGTTGGTGACGCCGAACCACACCCAGGCGCCGAGCGTGATCACCAGCGCCACGACCGACAGCGCCGCGACGATCACGATGATGCGTAGCGACATCACCCGGGTCAGCAGCGCGAACAGGCGCCCACCAAGTTGCACGATCAGCAACGATAGGACGTATCAGACCCGCCGCGGCAGTTGCGCGCCGATCAACGGCGCGATCTTTTCCGCCATGTAGGTGTGACCCGCGTCGGTGGGGTGCACGCCGTCGGCGCCGATCAGCTCGGGTCTGTCGACGAACCAGCGCAGGGCGATCGGGTCGACGAACGTCGCGCCCGCCAAGTCCGCCTGGTATTTGAGGGTGTCGCGGATGCGCACGACGGTGGCGGGGACGTCGGCGGTCGGCCACGGCGGCCCGATCACCAAGAAGATCGCCGACGGCGCGATGCGCCGCGCCAACTTGAACGTTCCGTACACAAGCACCGACAACTGCGCGGGGTCGACGTTCTGGTCGTTGCGCGAACCGTAGAACACCACCAGCGTGTCGTCAGGCTTCACCGTCGCTGCGGTCAGGTCCTCGAAGATGCTGCCCCGGTTACCACGGGTGCCGTAGCCCGCTCCGCCCTCGGCGCCGACATCGGCTGTCGTGGACAACCCCTGCTCGGCCAGGATCTGCCAGGCCTGGGTGGTCCAGGATTTTTCGCCGAGCCCGCCTTCCGGACCGCCGGTCGTGTACGAGTCGCCGATCACCGCGATGCGATTGACCGCGAAGGCCAGCGGGTCGACGTCCCGGTGCTGCATCAGCTTCGGCTGCTGACAGCCGGTGAGTACCAGGATCGCGAAAGCCATCGCGATGGTCACCGCGCTTCTCAACGCGTGGGCGTGAGAGCGCGACGCCGCGGGTGCGGCGGGCCCGGTCAGCCGGCGCGGGCCGCCATCACCCCTGACCGTTCGCGCGGGCGGTACACGGTGTGCAGTCTGCCCGGTGCCTCCGAACCCGATGCGGTGGGACCGTTCATCATGCTGCGCATCCATTTTCGGGCAGGCTCCTCGACGAAGTGGTACAGCATGACCGCGCCGATCAGCGCGGTGCCAAGCAAGGCAACCATTATCAGCTTGCCCGTGGGGTCCGATGACAGTCGCAGCCCGAACTGGTCCACCATCCAATTCCAGGTGGTGTGCACGAGTTCGTGGACCATGTACAGGCTGAAGGAGACGTGTCCGAGGTACACCACCGGCCGGCGCGACAGGAGCCACGGTACGGAGCCGGCCCCGATGGCCAGGGTGAACAGCAAGGGCACGAACAACACATCGACCAGGCCCGCGCCGTCGACGATCTTCGGCAGCGGATGCGCGTCGAGCCGGTAGAGGATGGCGACGATAGCGGCGCCCAGGACAAGTGCGGCGTATCCGGCGGCGCGGCGAGCCTGCTCACTCGGGTCGAGTTTGCGGACCGCCGCGCAGATGAGTGCACCCGCGGTGAACTGCATGACAATCCGCGGCAGCCAACTCCACGGCGTGTAGAACTGCCCGGTCGCCAGCAACAGCAGGATCGGCGGCATCACGGCCACAAAGGCGAGCGCGATCAGCCCCCGCGCCCGCGTTGACCGCGCGATGCGGAATATCACCACGATCAGCGCGCCGAACAGCAGGTAGGCCAGCCACTCCGCACTGATCGACCAGGCGGGTCCGTCCCAACTGGAACCGTCGAAATATGGGACGAACCACAGTTGGATCATCAGCGCCTGGCGCAGGTAGTTCGTCGCCGTCAGCGTCTCGGCCGCCGGCGACGGCACGTGACCGACCTGCAGTGTGAAGATGATCCACAGCGCCGCCAGATGCATCGTCACCAGGTACACCGGCCAAACGCGGGCCAGCCGCAGCCACAGGAACCGCAGGGTCGCGCGCCATTCGAACGACGGACCCATGCGATCGAGATAGTTGTAGGTCAGGACGAACCCGCTGAGCATGAAGAACAGATCCACGCCCTGCGCACCGCAGTTGAGCAGCGGGGCGAACGCCGAACGGAACCCGGGAACCGCCTGCTCTAGCAGTGGGCGGAAGTGAAACAGCACCACCCACACGGCCGCGACGATGCGCAGGCCGGAAAGGGCTTTGATTTCTCCGGTGCGCACAACACTCTCTTCGCGGAAGTCCGTAGCTTTTCGTTCGGGTATCGCTTGCCGTGATCTGCCGGGTGGTCCGCCTCCCCTGGCCGCAGACCCGGCAGCTTCCGAAGGGTACCAGCGGGACCGGGCACCGATCATGTCCGGAAAACGACGCCGGTGCCCCGTGCGACCTCCAAAGACCTTGGTAACGAGGCGCTTCGGCGACGGCAGCAACCTGACGAGAAAATTGCGCGACACGCCGCCCAACAAAGTCTTGACTGATTCCAGAAAGCGGAGCATTCTGGCAGCGTGTCCACTACGCCTGACTACGCCGATCGGCTGCGCGCGGCCGATCTGCGTGTGACCCGGCCGCGGCTCGCGGTGCTGGAGGCGGTTTACGGCAACCCCCACGCCGACACCGAGACGATCTTCGGGGCGGTGCGCAACGCCCTTCCCGACGTCTCACGGCAGGCGGTTTACGACGTGCTCGCCGCGCTCACCAGCGCCGGCCTGCTGCGACGCATCCAGCCGTCCGGTTCGGTCGCGCGATACGAATCGCGTGTCGGCGACAACCACCATCACGTCGTATGCCGATCGTGCGGGGTTATCGCAGATATCGACTGCGCCGTCGGCCAAGCGCCCTGCCTGACTCCGTCGGATCCCGACGGCGCCCTGGACGGATTCGTCCTCGACGAGGCCGAGGTCATCTACTGGGGCCTGTGCCCGGACTGCCTGGTATCGCAAGTTTCCCGATCACAACCGTGATCACAGCCCAAACAACCCACCGGAAGGAACGCTGTGTCATCTGATACATCCGACGCTCGCCCGCCTCACGACGATTCCAAGACGGCAAGTCATAGCGAGAGCGAGAACCCGGCTATCGATTCGCCGAAGCCGAAGACGCACGCTCCGCTGACCAACCGGGACTGGTGGCCCGACCAGGTTGACGTGTCGGTGCTGCACAAGCAGAACGAAAAAGGCAATCCGCTCGGTCCTGACTTCAACTACGCGGAGGAATTCGCGAAGCTCGACGTCGAGGCGTTCAAGCGCGACCTCATCGAGCTCATTCAGACCTCACAGGACTGGTGGCCGGCCGATTATGGCAACTACGCCGGCCTGTTCGTCCGGATGAGCTGGCACGCCGCGGGCACCTACCGCATCTTCGACGGCCGCGGCGGAACGGGCCAGGGCGCGCAGCGCTTCGCCCCGCTGAACAGCTGGCCCGACAACGCCAACCTGGACAAGGCCCGCCGGCTGCTCTGGCCGATCAAGCGGAAGTACGGAAACAAGATCTCCTGGGCCGACCTGATCGCCTACGCCGGCAACGCCGCCCTCGAGCAGTCCGGATTCAAGACGGCCGGCTTCGCGTTCGGTCGCGAGGACATCTGGGAGCCCGAAGAGATGCTCTGGGGCCAGGAGGACACCTGGCTGGGCACCGACAAGCGCTACGGCGGCACCAACGACTCCGAGCGCAAGCTGGCCGAGCCGTTCGGCGCCACCACCATGGGCCTGATCTACGTGAACCCCGAAGGCCCCGAGGGTAAGCCGGATCCGCTGGCTGCCGCGCACGACATCCGCGAGACCTTCGGTCGGATGGCGATGAACGACGAGGAGACCGCGGCGTTGATCGTCGGTGGTCACACCCTGGGCAAGACGCACGGCGCCGGCCCCGATGAAGGCATGGGCCCCGAGCCGGAAGGTGCCCCGATCGAGCAACAGGGTCTCGGCTGGAAGTGCCCGTTCGGCACCGGCAAAGCGGGCGACACCGTCACCAGCGGTCTCGAGGTGATCTGGACGGGAACCAACTCCGAGTGGAGCAATGCCTACCTGCAGAACCTGTACGGCTATGAATACGAGCTGACCAAGAGCCCCACCGGCGCGTGGCAGTTCGAGGCCAAGAACGCCGAGGCGGTCATCCCGGACCCGTTCGGCGGGCCGCCGCGCAAGCCGACGATGCTCGTCACCGACATGTCGATGCGGGAGGACCCGATCTACGGCAAGATCACCCGCCGCTGGCTCGACCATCCCGAGGAAATGGATGAGGCCTTCGCCAAGGCCTGGTTCAAGCTGATGCACCGCGACATGGGGCCGGCCAGCCGCTACCTCGGGCCGTGGATCCCCCAGAAGCAGGAAATCTGGCAGGACCCGGTGCCGGCGGTGGACCACGAGTTGGTCGACGAGGCCGACATCGCCCAGCTCAAGAGCAAGTTGCTCGACTCGGGCCTGAGCGTGCAGCAGCTGATCAAGACCGCGTGGTCGTCGGCGTCGAGCTTCCGCGGCACCGACAAGCGCGGTGGTGCCAACGGTGCTCGGATCCGGTTGGAGCCGCAGAAGAGCTGGGAGGCCAACGAGCCCACCGAGCTGGCACAGGTGCTGCCGGTGCTCGAGCGCATCCAGCAGGAGTTCAACAGCTCGGCGACCGGCGGCAAGAAGGTCTCGCTGGCCGACGTCATCGTGCTGGGCGGCTCGGCGGCGGTCGAAAAGGCGGCGCGGGAAGCAGGTTTCGAGATCGACGTGCACTTCGCGCCGGGGCGCACCGACGCCACGCAGGAGAGCACCGACGTCGATTCCTTCGCGGTTCTCGAGCCGCGCGCCGACGGCTTCCGCAACTTCGCGCGACCGGGTGAGAAGGCGCCGCTGGAGCAGCTTCTCGTCGAGCGGGCCTACATGCTCGACCTGACCGCTCCCGAGTTGACGGTGCTGATCGGCGGACTGCGGGCGCTGAACGTCAACCACGGCGGCAGCAAGCACGGCGTGTTCACCGACAAGCCGGGCGTGCTGAGCAACGACTTCTTCGTCAACCTGCTCGACATGAGCACCGAGTGGAAGTCGGGCACGGCCGAGAACGTCTACGAGGGCGTCGATCGCAAGACCGGCCAGCTCAAGTGGACGGCCACCGCCAACGACCTCGTGTTCGGATCGAACTCGGTGCTTCGCGGAATCGCCGAGGTCTACGCGCAGGACGACAGCAAGAACAAGTTCGTCGAGGACTTCGTTGCTGCCTGGGTGAAGGTCATGAACAACGATCGGTTCGACCTGGATTAACGGGCGAGTCTGATCGCGAAATAGCAACATGCGACACCCCGCGGGCTCATCGGGCTCGCGGGGTGTCGTGCCGTCTGCGCCGTTTCTGCTGCTCTCCATCCGCGGGGAGGACGAGGCCGCCGAGGACGAGTATCGGGCGATGATGCGATTCGCCGGCCTCGACGAGTCCGGTATGCGGCGCATCCGATTGACCCACGAAGCTCTGGGCCGCATCGACTTTGAGGACTGGTCGGGTGTCATCCTCGGCGGCGGGCCCTACAACGTCAGCGATCCCGCCGAGGCGAAGTCGGAGACGCAGCGGCGGGTCGAGGCGGAACTGCTCGACTTGATCCGGCGCATCGTGGAGGCGGACTACCCGTTCCTCGGATGTTGTTACGGTGTAGGCACGTTGGGCACCGTCATCGGAGCGGTCATCGACCGCACGTATCCAGAACCCGTCGGCGGCATGAAGATCACGGTCACCGACGCGGGTCGCGAGGATCCACTCTTCACCGACCTGCCCGATGTCTTCGATGCCTACGGCGGACATAAGGAAGCGGCGGCGGTGCTGCCACCCGAGGCACTGCGCTTGGCGAGCTCACCGCAATGCCCGGTTCAGGCGTTTCGGGTCAGACAGAACGTCTACGCCACGCAATTCCATCCCGAGCTCGATCTGGACGGCATCTACGTCCGCCTCGATGCCTACAAGAACCATGGCTACTTCGCACCGGAGTCGGCGGAGCAGTTGAAACTCGAAGCGCGGCAATGGAAAGTCCGATATCCGCAGACCATCCTGCGCCGGTTCGTGGATCGGTATGCGCGCTGACGGTTGGTCTTCGGGCTGCCGGGGCACTCCAGGGTGATGCACACCGTCGATTACTCCCCCGGCCGGTCCGCAGACGTCTTCGGCGATCCGGCGCAACCGACAGTCCTGATGTGGCACGGCGCGCAGACCAATTCGCGCACCGCGATGCGGCCGCTGGCCGAACGGGTGCACGCACACGGACTGGCGGTCGTGCTGGCCGACTGGGACTCACACGCCGACGACCGTGGCCGTGCCGACCTGCTGGCGTCGGCCTCACATGCCAGGGAGCACGCCGCCGACGCGCCGTTGATTGTCGTCGGATGGTCGATGGGCGGCCTGGCGGCGGCAGGCCTGGCGATCCATGCCCGTGAGTTCGATGTCGCTCATACGGTGTGCCTGGCGGGCGCATTCGTGGTCGCGGACCCTATCAGCGGCGCGCCGCTACCCGCCTCGTTGGGCGGCGGTCCCGCGGCGTTCACACTGTTGCACGGTGCGCACGACGACGTCGTCCCCGCTGAGGTGAGCCAGAAGTTCGCCGAGACGCTCTCGGGAGCTGGATGGCCGGTCTCGTGCGTCATTCTGGAGGCCGATCACGGATCGATCGCGGGAGCGACGTATGACCCTGCCGCCGACCGGTATTCGGCCGCGACCGATGAGGCGTCGCTGGCCGTCGCTGCGGATGTGGCGGCGCGGATCGCTGCGGTGCTGTAGATCACTCCGCGGTGTCGATGCGATGCGCCCACCGCAGGTGGCCGCCGCCCATGTCGGTACACACGAACGCCACCCCGTCGGAGCCTTGAGCCGAGGCGTTCGGTTGGGCGCAGTCCATCGCGACGTTGTGGATACCGATGAGGGGCCCGGCGGGTGTCCACACGCCTACCCGGTTGCAGACGAATGTCTCGCCGTCGGGGCCGAGCCCGTAGTTGAAGTACTTGCCGGGCCGGCACGGCGCTCCCCCGATGACGTTGCGGGCGACGTTGGGCACGCAATCGGCGGAATAGCAGACCGCCGACGCGTCCGGAGCGAAGGCGACCAGCCCGGCGGCTGCCGTCATGGCGGCGGTCAAAGCGGCGACGTGTGGGCGCACCATGTTCCGATGGTGACATTCCGCCGCGGTGTTTTCCGGGGAATCGCTTGACCTCAACAGTGGTTCAGGTCGCAGAGTCGGTACATGGCTAGCTCAACGACACAGGAACTGACCCGACTGCGCGACGACCTGTGGCAGACCCGGATGGATACGCCGTTTCCCGGCCTCACCACGCACGCATATCTGTGGCGAGGGCCGCGCGGCAACGTGCTGTTCTACAGTCCGGCCACCGAGGCCGATTTCGACGCGATCGACGCGCTCGGCGGGGTCAGCGCGCAGTATCTGTCGCATCTCGACGAAGCCGGGCCGAACCTGGCCCGGATCGCGGAGCGGTTCGGGCGCCGGTTGCACGCGCCGGAGGCGGAACTGGAGGCGATCACCAAGCACGCCCGCGTCGACGTGGCGATCGGTAGCGTGCGGCACGTCGACCCCAACGGTGTCGAGGTGATTCCGACCCCGGGCCATTCGCCACGCAGCACAAGCTATCTCGTGACGGGCGCGACCGGCGAGCGATACCTGTTTACGGGCGACACCATGTTCCTCACCGATGCGGGAACATGGGCGACGTTCCTGGTGCCGGGCCGCGGCGACGCCGGCCAGCTGCGCGCGAGTGTGGAGCTGCTGGGCACCGTCGATCCGGACTTGGTGATCTCGAGCGCGTTCGGTGGTGAGACGGCGTGGGCGGTCGTCGATTCGCGGTCGTGGGCCGACTGCGTGGCACAGGCGCTGGCGACCGTGCCTTCATAGGCCGGTGCGCGTAGCGGTTTTCGTGCCGCGATTTCTGTGATTTCGTCGCTCGATTCACAAACGGCGCCGGTGCGACTGCTTACTTCGCCGAGCGCGCGCTCAGTAAGAAGAACAGCGGCTTGATCTCAAGTGGTCGCTGCAACACCTGAGCTTGCGTCTCGTCAAGTGACTTGGCCCCGGGGTCGGCATGAATTTTGGCCCCATCGTTGGCTAGTCGGTTCGCTTGGTGCGGGTGGTGGTCTTGCTGGTGCGTAGTCGGTAGGACTTGGTGCCGGTTTGGAGAATGTGGGCGTTGAAGGTGACGCGGTCGACGATCGCGGCGACCAGGCGTGGGTCGGAAAAGACGGTGCCCCACTCGCTGAAGGGCAGGTTGGTCGCGATCGCCACCGAGGCGCGTTCTTCACGCTCGGTGATGATCTGGAACAGCAGTTCTGCTCCGCGAGGGTCGATGTGGACGTAGCCGAGTTCGTCGAGGCAGAGCAGGTCCAGGCGACCGTAGCGGGCCACGACTCGGGACAGGACGCGATCGTCGGCGGCTTCGACGAGTTCGTTGACCAGTTGTGCGGTGGTGATGTAGCGGACGCGGCGGCCTTGTTCACAGGCCGCTACCCCTAACCCGATGAGCAGGTGAGACTTGCCGGTGCCGGAGTCACCGAGCAACACGACCGGCTCTCCGGCGTCCATATAGTGCCCGGCGGCGAGGTGGCCGAGAGTGGCGGGTGTGATGTCGGGGACGGCGTCGATGTTGAAGTCCGCCAAGCGTTTGAGGCGGGGGAATTTTGCGTCGTTGATGCGTCGGGTGCGGCGCCGCTCGGTGCGGTCATCGACTTCGGCGGCCAGGACTTCGGCGAGGTAACGCAGGTGGGTATGGCGTTGCCGCGCGGCGATCTCGGCCAGGCGTGCGGCTTCGGTGCGGACGGTGGGCAGGTGCAGCTCGCGCGCTGCCGCGCCGATGGAGGCTTGGGCGGCGGCATCTGCGCTCACCGCTGTGGTGGGGGTGGTGGTCATGATTGGCTCCCGGTGAGCAGGTCGTCGTAGTCGGTCAAAGTGGGCGCGGGCCGGTCGTAGCGCGACAGGGCGCCGATCGGGACCACGGGGGCCAGCGGGGTGGTGTCGCGGCGGGCGTCGATCAGGACGATTTCGGGGTCCAAGCATCCTGAACCCACGGCTCGGTCCATCGCGGCGATCAGCGCAGCCGCCGGTAGGGTGCGGTGCGCCAACAGGATGGTGATCAGGGCGCGGGTTCCTGCGGCGTCGCCGCGGGCGCGGCGCGTGGCGTCCCAGTAGGCCTGGTGGCTGGTGGTGAACACGCCGCGGGCCTTGGCTTGTGCCAGTGCGGTCGCTCCGGGTAGACCGCCGGGTTTGGTCTGCAAGACCTCGAGGTAGTGATCGAGACACAGCACCTCCACGTAGCGGCCGACTGCCCGTTCGTGGCGGGCCACCAGCCGGGATCCGTCATGGACTTCGACGGAGCGGGCGGACAGGCGCACCGGTAGGCGTCGCCCGGCGTAGCGGGCTGGCACGGAGTAGAAGCATTGCCGCACAGACACTCTGGCACGGTTGTCGACCCTTGACTGCAGCAAGCGCGCGCAGTCGAACGCCTCGGCCGGTAATTGCATCAGCGCGCCCGCCTCGGCGGCGAACGCCGCGCCCACGGTGAGCGGGCGCCCGGTGATCACCCGGCCGTCGTCGACTCGGTCGGCGGCGGCGATCACCTCATTGAGCTCGGCCAGTGAGGCGACGGTGGGGACCGGAACGAGGTGCCGGCGTCGGAAGCGTCCGATCTCACCCTCCACGCCGCCCTTCTCATGGGCCCCCTCCACGCCGGGACGGCAGAAGAACGAGTCGAACCCGTAGTGGCTGCGCAGCGCGGTGAACCGTTCGGATTCGGTGCGGTCACGGCCCTTGAGGACCCGGATGACGGCAGGTTTGAGGTTGTCGTAGCGGATCCGGCCCGGCACGCCACCGAAGTACTCGAAAGCCAGCACATGGCCCTCCAGGAACGCTTCTTGCGCTTGGGTGGCGAACGTGACGTGAAAGGCTTTGCCCGAGTGCGATAATCGCATCACGAACATCCAGCACTTGACCACCGGCCCGGCGATCGTGGCGTAGAACTCGCCGAAATCGACCTCGGCCTCCGCGCCTGCCTCGTGTGTCTGCGGTACCGACACCTCGCGGGTGAGCAGGCCCAGCTCGACCCGACGGCGCGCCACATAACGCGACACCGTGACCTCCGAGAGCGTGGCCTGATGCTCAGCGACCAACCGCTGCCAGATCCGCCGGGCGGTATGGCGCTGCTTGCGTGGTGCGTCCTTGTCTGCCAGCAGCCAGGCGTCGATCACCGTGACCCACGGATCGATCGCCGGGCGCGGCCGCGCCGGATAGGCCTTCCGCGGCGGGGGCACCGCGTCTTCGAGAGCTTGGCGCACCGTCCGACGATGCACCCGGTGACGATCCGCTAACTCACGGATCGACAGGCCATCGAGACGGCGGTCTCTTCTGATCTTTTCGAACAACTCCACGCGTGACCGCATCCTGACCGACCTTCCCGATGCCCGCCAACAACGACGAGCGACAGGAACGATCTGAACGAGGGTGGGGCCAAAATTCGTGACGACACACCGTCCCCACCCGGCCCGACATGATCACCACCCCAGTGGGGCCACAATTCAT
>NZ_LZJE01000198.1:0-4531 GCF_001666865.1 Mycobacterium sp. E136 | reverse complement strand
CCGCCGCCGGTCATGGTGCTGCCCGACGGCTCGACCCGACTGCTCGACGATGCGTCGGTCACCCCGCTGGGGTTGTCGTTCGACCACATCCGTCCGGAGGGCCGTCAGGTGATGCCACCCCGTGCGACGTTGTTGCTCTACACCGACGGCCTGGTCGAGCGTCGGCGCGAGTCCCTGGACAGGGGCATCCGCAGGGCCGCCGGTGTGCTCGAAAGCCATTCCGCCACACCGCTCGACGACCTGGCCGACGAGATCATGGCCCGGCTGACACCCAACTACGGATATCAAGACGACGTCGCGCTCATGCTGTACCGCCAACCGGCGCCGCTGGAGATCGAGTTCAGCGCCGACCCCGGCGAACTGGCCGGCACACGCAGCGCGCTGCGCAGCTGGCTGGTCCGTGCGGGGGTGGACCCGCATCAGACGCTCGACGTCCTGATCGCAGCGGGGGAGGCGCTCGCCAACGCCATCGAACACGGCCACCGTGACCGCCCCGGCGGCACCGTTCGGCTGTGCGCGACCGTGCTGGCCGACCGGCTCCACCTGACCATCGCCGACACCGGAGTGTGGAAGGTCCCACAGGCCGATCCGGCCTCACACCGCGGCCGGGGGATCGCCTTGATGCGGGCACTGATGCAGGACGTCTCGATTGAGACGGGCGATGCGGGTACGACGATCGACATGCACGCGAGGATCGCCTGATGCCCACACCTGTCGAAGTGCGCACCGATCGGCGCGGCGACGGCACGGTGGTGCTGAGCGTCACCGGCGAACTCGACCTGAGCAACGTCGAGGCGTTTAGCAACGCCATCGCCGCCGCGCTGAGCAGGCACGGTCAAGAAGCGGGGCGGTTGGCGGTCGACCTGGCCGCCGTCGAGTACCTCGACAGCGCGGCGATCAATGCGCTGTTCGACCACGCCGCACAGATCCGCAGGATCGTCGCCAATCCGATCCTGATGTCGGTGCTGACGATCAGCGGGTTGACATCGGTCGTCGAAGTTGCTGCAGCAGAAGCGGACTGACCCCCGTCACGGAAGCACAGTGCGCATCAGCATCACGTTGTAGGCCGACCACAGCGACAGGTTGAAATACAGCTCCTTACCGGTCGACCACGGGTGCAGGAACGGGGCGTAGATGCCGCCGGGAACGTCCCACGACCGCACCAGCACCTGTTCGGGACCCCACGGCCCCTGGGGTGCGGGCGCCGTGCGGGCCACCACATCGTTGGCGCCGTTGCCGTAGAGCACCAGGTACTGTTTGAGGTAGGTGTTGTACTGGGCTGACATCTCGCCCACGGGGCCGGGTATCACCACGGTGGCCGCACCCGGATCCCTTGGCACCCAGGCGTTCTGGTCGACATTCCAGTACTCGTAGCGATTGAGGTCCGGCACCGCGCCCTGTGGGATGCGTGCGATGTACGCCGCACCGCCCCTACCCGCAGGCGTTCCGAACATGTACAGGTAGGGGTCACCAGGACCCGGCTTGAGGAACGCGGCCTGCTGGAAGTTCTCGTTACCGCGCACGTAGCGGGCGCCGGGGACGTCGCCTTCGCGCGCGGCGCGCACGGTGCCGGGGTAGACACCCCAGCGCTCGCCGTTGTCGGGGGAGACCGCGATCGCCGAGAAGTTCGTGGTCCACCGGCCGTCGGCGTCCCAGCTCTTGATCGACATGAAGTTCACGAACTGGTTGCCGCCCGCGGAGATTCCCGCGGTCGGGATGATGCCCGTCTCGTTCGGTGCCCACTTGGTGCTGTTGATGATCTGCTTGGACAGCCCCGGTGCCCACAGCGGGGAACCGGAGTAGCGGTTGGCGAGGATGGCGTCGGGCACCGCGACCGTCTTGGACAGCGCACCGTCCTGGGTGCGCAGCAGCGTGTTGTACCGCCACTGCTTACCGCGCACGCTGCAATACCCGTAGGTGTCGCCGAACGCCATCAGCACCTGATGATTGCCGGGATCGCCGTTGTCCCACATGATTCCGAGGTCGGTGCCGGTGATGGCGAACCGCCCGATGGTGTTGTTCGGGCTCTCGGGACCGGTCACCCAACCGACGAGCGTCGTTCCAGGCGGCGCGGGCGGAGGAGGCGGTTCGGGGGCCGCAGCGGCGGGAAGTTGTTGCGCTTCAGGTTGATCCGCGGGTGGTTGAGGGGGTGTCGGGCGGACGTCGGCCTGCTGCTCGACGGTCGCCGAACGCGGTGTCAGCGATCTGAGGATCTCGACGGGCAGCCGGCCCAGCTGCGGCAGCGGCGCTTCCTCGTTGGTGTTGCGGGGCCGGTGACCGACCGGCGGCCCGCCCGGCAATGCGGGCGTCGCTTCGGTGTTCGGCGCCGCGGGCGGTTGCGCGGCCGCGGCCGCGCCGGTGCAGGGTTCCGCGGTCGCCAAGGGGACGACACCGAGGACGGCGCTCAGGCCGATCACGGTTGCGGACGCCACCGACAGCGAGGCGATGCGCGGCAGCGGCGACATGTCACACCTTTCCGGATGCGGACGCCGGAGCGACGTCAGCGATGGGCGGATGTGACGCTAGTGGCCAAAGTGACGGTTGTGATCTTGGTGCGCGGATAGGTATCCATCCGTGACCGTGTCGCAACCCGCGATTTGTGCGTGATCTCGTTCGCTGACCGAGCGTTTTCACTCACAGGTCGCGTGTGGAGGCGGAATGTTTCCCGGTCGGGCGGGGTAGAGAAATCGGCATGACCTCCCCGGCCAAGGCGCAGACCGACCAACCCGACGAAGCGGAGGGCGGCAAGCTCAAACGCGGGATCACCGGGCCACTACTCTACCTGTTCATCCTCGGCGACGTGCTCGGTGCCGGGATCTACGCGCTGATGGGCGTGCTGGCGGGCGACGTCGGCGGTGCGTTGTGGGCGCCGCTTCTGCTGGCGCTGCTGCTTGCGCTGCTCACCGCCGGTTCCTACGCGGAACTGGTCACCAAGTACCCCAAGGCGGGCGGCGCGGCGGTGTTCGCCGAGCGTGCGTTCCGCCGCCCGCTGGTGTCGTTCCTGGTGGGCTTCTGCATGCTCGCCGCCGGCGTGACCAGCGCGGCGGGTCTCGCCCTCGCCTTCGCCGGCGACTACCTCGCGACCTTCATCGACGTCCCGGCCGTACCGGCGGCCATCGTGTTCCTGGCCCTGATCGGGTGCCTGAACGCGCGCGGGATCAGCGAGTCGGTGAAGAGCAACGTCGTGATGACGGTGATCGAGCTGACCGGCCTTCTGATCGTCGTCATCGCGGTGTCGGTGATGGTGGGCGGCGGCCGCGGCGACCTTGGCCGCGTCACCGAGTTCCCCGACGGCGCCACGCCCGCGCTGGCGATCTTCAGCGGAGCGATCGTCGCGTACTACTCGTTCGTCGGCTTCGAGACCTCCGCGAACGTCGCCGAGGAGATCCGCAATCCGAGCAAGGTGTACCCGACGGCGCTGTTCGGTGCCCTGATCACCGCGGGCGTGCTCTACGCCCTGGTCGGAGTCGCGAGCGCGATAGCGCTGCCCGCCGACGAACTGGCGAAGTCCTCGGGACCGTTGCTCGACGTGGTCGGCGCGTCCGACGTCGGAGTTCCCGACTGGGTGTTCAGCGCGATCGCGCTCGTCGCCGTGGCCAACGGCGCGCTGCTGACGATGATCATGGCCAGCCGGCTCACCTACGGTATGGCCGAGCACGGCCTGCTGCCGGGCGTGCTCGGCCGCGTGCTGCCGAAGCGGCGCACACCGTGGACCGCCATCGTCGCGACAACCGCGGTGGCGATGGTGCTCAGCATGCTCGGCGATCTGTCGACGCTCGCCGAGACCGTGGTGCTGCTGCTGTTGATCGTGTTCATCTCCACCAACATCGCGGTGCTGGTGCTCCGGCGCGACAGCGTCGAGCACCCGCATTTCCGGGTGTGGACGGCGGTGCCGGTGCTCGGCGTGGCGTCGTGTGTGCTCCTGCTGACCCAGCAGACCGCGAAAGTGTGGCTGTTCGCCGCGATACTCGTCGCGGTGGGCGCCGTGCTGTATCTGGTCGCCCGGGTGGCCACCCGCAAGGTCGACGCGTGATCAGCGCTTAGCTACGGCTCCACGCAGGAACTGTGTTTGCGCGCTTTGTGTTTCGTCGATGAGGATCGCGGCGTCGGTCGCGTAGCGGTCCAGCATGTCCGCGTCCGAGCGGCGGTAGGCCTCGGCGTCCTGCGAGTACACCATGAGCGTGCCCAACAGCCGCTCCGACGTCCGCAGCGGTGCGAACAGCACGCTGCGGGCACCGATCTCGGCCGCCTGCTCGACCCACGCCGGCCATTCTGCCGCCTCCGGTGAGCCGATGGCTCTTACCACCGTGCATCCGAACCACGCTGTCGCTGCGGGGTTTTCGTGATGACGGTCGAACAATCCGTTGAGCTGGTCGGCGATTGGGTCGGTGGCCACCGAGGTGATTCGTCGCCCGGTCGTCGTGAGCAGGGTGACGCCGCCGCCCGTGGAGACACCGACTTCCTCGGCGGCTCGGTCCGCGATGAACCGCAACGTTCCGGTGAGCGTCCTCGCAACGGTCGCGGGCCACCG
>NZ_LZJE01000197.1:0-988 GCF_001666865.1 Mycobacterium sp. E136 | reverse complement strand
CGGCGTTCCTCGAAAGGCCTTTGGGTGTAATCGATGTCGTCTCGCGCGAGCAGATCGAACGCGATGAAGGCCGCGGGTGTCTTCTCGGCCAGCATCCGGACCCGCGAGTCGGCGGGGTGGATGCGTTGTTGCAGGGCCTCGAAGTCGAGGCCATGGCCGGCGGCGACGACGATCTCGCCGTCGATGACGCAGCGTCCGGGTAGCTCCGTCCTCGCGGCCTCGACCAGTTCGGGGAAGTAGCGGGTCAGCGGGCGTTCGTTGCGGCTGCCGAACTCGACCTCATCGCCGTCGCGGAACACCAGGGATCGGAAGCCGTCCCACTTCGGCTCGTACGACCACACACCCGCCTCGGGCGGGACCGTGGCCTGAGCCTTGGCCAGCATCGGTTCGAGCGGCGGCGTTACGGGAAGGTCCACCCCGCCCATTATTGCGTCCACGCCACTTCTGACCGTCGACACCGGGAAATGTCATCGCCGGTTCAGCGCGGACGGCACTGCGACAATGGCCGAATGCGCCTGCCCGTGATGCCGCCGGTGAAGCCGATGCTGGCCAAATCGGTGGCGTCGATTCCCGCGGACGCGTCCTACGAACCGAAGTGGGACGGCTTCCGGTCGATCTGCTTCCGCGACGGCGATGAGGTCGAGTTCGGCAGCCGCAACGAACGCCCGCTGACCCGCTACTTCCCCGAACTGGTCGAGGCCGCGAGGACGGAGCTACCCGGACGCTGCGTCATCGACGGCGAGATCGTCGTCGCCGCCGGCCATGGCCTCGACTTCGAGGCCCTGCAACAACGCATCCACCCCGCCGACTCGCGGGTCCGGATGCTGGCCGAGAAGACACCCGCGGCCTTCATCGCGTTCGATCTGCTCGCGCGAGACGACATCGATTACACCCAAAGGCCTTTCGAGGAACGCCGCAACGCACTCGTCGACGCGCTTTCGGGCGCGGGCACGAAATTCCAGGTCACCCCGGTGACGACCGACCTCGC
>NZ_LZJE01000196.1:0-864 GCF_001666865.1 Mycobacterium sp. E136 | reverse complement strand
CAAGCACATCGACGACTACGCGACCTCGCCGCTGTTCTCCGACGACGAGCGCGCCGCGATCGCCTACGCCGACGCGATGACCACCGACCCGCACACCATCACCGATGAGCAGGTCGACGACCTTCGGCAGCGGTTCGGCGACGACGGCGTCATCGAGCTGACGTATCAAATCGGCGTGGAGAACATGCGGGCGCGGATGTACTCGGCGCTGGCGTCGGGCGACATGGAAGCCGTTGTGGCGCTGCTGCATCCGGATGTCACCTTCACCGGCGACTCGAACCGCCGGGCACCCACCGCACCGCGCGTCATCCACGGACCGGAGAAAGTGGCCCGGTTCCTGTTCGGACTGGTCCGACGATACGGACCGCAGTTCCTGTCGTCGAGCCAGCTGGCGAACGTCAACGGACAGCTGGGCAGCTACCTCTCCGGCTCACCGGCCAACGATGGCTACCCGGAGGTCATGCCGCGCGTCACCGCGATGACCGTGCGCGACGGCAAGGTCTGCGCGATTTGGGATATCGCCAACCCGGACAAGTTCACCGGTTCACCGTTGAAGGCTCGTCTGTAGCCGTCGTCTCCTCGCGCAAGCGCTCGTCGGAAGCCCACGGAACGCGGCACGAGTCGCCGGAACCGAAGCCCTGCTCGGTGATTCCCAGCGCCGAGTACATCCGCGCCCGCATGTTCTCCACGCCGATTTGATACGTCAGCTCGATGACGCCGTCGTCGCCGAACCGCTGCCGAAGGTCGTCGACCTGCTCATCGGTGATGGTGTGCGGGTCGGTGGTCATCGCGTCGGCGTAGGCGATCGCGGCGCGCTCGTCGTCGGAGAACAGCGGCGAGGTCGCGTAGTCGTCGATGTGCTTG
>NZ_LZJE01000195.1:0-13521 GCF_001666865.1 Mycobacterium sp. E136 | reverse complement strand
GCCGACGTCGTGGCGCGGTGGGTCTCCACGCTGAATCCCAACGCGGGTGTGGTGGTGCGAGGCCCGGCGCCGGGCGGGCTGAGGTCGACGGAGGTCGCCGAGATCGTCGGCTTGCCGCTGCTGGCGAGGATGCGGCCACAACCGGGTATGGCCGCCACCCTCGAGCGCGGCGGCCTGCGTGCCGGCCGACGGTCACCGCTCGGCCGCGCCGCACGCAAGGTGTTGGCGATCCTGCATCAGCACCCCGCGGTCGCCCCATGAGCGACTCGTTGATCGACCGGGTACGCGAGCGGCTCGCCGCGGAGGCCGCGCCGCTGCGGCCGACGGTGGTGGCGGCAGCGATTCGCGCGGAATCGGGCGGTGTGCTCGGTGACAGTGAAGTGCTCAGCGGGCTGCGACTTCTGGAGACGGAGCTGACCGGCGCGGGGGTGCTCGAACCATTGCTGTGCGCTCACGACACGACGGACGTCCTGGTCACCGCGCCGGACGCGGTATGGGTGGACGACGGGAACGGGTTGCGCCGCACTGGGATCCGCTTCCCCGATGAGAACTCCGTACGACGGCTCGCCCAGCGGCTCGCACTGGCCGCGGGGCGTCGCCTCGACGAGGCGCAGCCGTGGGTCGACGGACAGTTGACCGGGCTCGGGACCGGACAGTTCACGGTGCGCCTGCACGCGGTCCTGCCACCGATCGCTTCCGCGGGCACGTGTCTGTCGCTGCGGGTGCTGCGTCCGGCCACCCAGGACCTGGCGTCGCTGTCGGCCGCGGGTGCGATCGAGCCGGCCGCCGCGTCCCTGCTCGACGGCATCGTCCACGCCCGGCTGGCGTTTCTTGTCTCGGGCGGTACCGGCGCGGGCAAGACGACGTTGTTGGCCGCGTTGCTCGGCGCGGTTCCCGCCGCCGAACGCATCGTCTGCGTCGAGGACGCCCCCGAACTCGCTCCGCGGCATCCGCACCTGGTGAAGCTGGTCGCTCGCTGCGCCAACGTCGAGGGCGCGGGTGAGGTGAGCGTGCGCGACCTGGTCAGGCAGGCGCTGCGGATGAGGCCCGACCGCATCATCGTCGGCGAGGTCCGCGGCGCCGAGGTGGTCGATCTGCTCGGAGCGCTCAACACCGGTCACGACGGTGGCGCCGGAACTGTACACGCCAACAGTCCCACCGAGGTGCCCGCCCGTCTCGAGGCCCTGGCGGCGCTCGGCGGCCTCGACCGGGCCGCGTTGCACAGTCAGCTGGCGGCCGCGGTGCAGGTGGTCATCCACGTCGACCGTGATCGGCTGGGCGCGCGGCGGCTCAGCGAGATCGCGGTGTTGACGGCGGGTACCGATGGCCGGGTCGGCGCCGCGACGGCGTGGCGCCTCGGATCCGGCTCCGGCCCGGGAGCCCCGCGGTTGAACGCTCTCATCCGCGAGCGGGGCGGCTCGTGAGCGTCGCGGCGCTGGCCCTCGCGTTGGCGCTTCTGACGGCACCCGGGCCGCGTCGGCGGTGGGTGCCGGAGCCCCGCCGACACCGGCGTGCCTTTCGGATACCGCTCGCGCTGTGGCTGATCGGAGCCCTCGCCGCGCTGACAATTGTCGCCCCGCTCGGCGTCGTCGTCGCAGCCGCGATGGCCGCCGGCACCGTCGCGGTGCGCACGCGGCGCCATCGCCGGAAGCGCGACCGGGCCGCGGAGGCGGCCGCGCTGGAAGGCGCGCTCGAAGTCCTGGTCGGAGAGTTGCGCATCGGCGCTCACCCGGTGACCGCGTTCGACACCGCAGCAGCGGAGACCGATGGAACTGCGGCGGCGTCACTTCGGACAGTGGCGGCCAGGGCGCGAATGGGAGCAGACGTCGCGGCCGGGCTGCGGAGTGTGGCGGCGCGGTCGGCGCTGCCCGCGTACTGGCGACGACTCGCGGTCTGTTGGGAGCTGGCGCAATCCCACGGCCTCGCCATCGCGACGCTCGTGCACACGGCCCAACGCGACATCGTCGCGCGGGAGCGGTTCTCGGCACAGGTGAACGCCGGGATGGCCGGCGCTCGCACCACCGCGACCGTGCTCGCCGTGCTTCCACTGCTCGGCGTCGGCTTGGGCGAGCTGATCGGAGCGCAACCGCTGCGCTTCCTGTTCTCGACCGGCCAGTGGTTGTTGGTCATCGGTGTGGCGCTGACGTGTTCGGGGTTGGCGTGGTCGGACCGCATCACCAGCGGGGTGCTCGAATGACGCTCGCCGCAACGCTTCTCGGGATGGCCGTGCTCCTTGGCGGCACCGACCCCAACGCCCGGCTCCGAGCCGTCCGCGACCCCGCTATCGACGCACCGCGCAGCGTCAGGCCCGATGATCCACTCGCATTCGCGTCCGCGCTCGACGTGCTCGCCGCCTGCCTGCATTCGGGGATGGCGGTGGCCGGCGCCGCCGCGGCGGCGGTTCCCTCGGCACCGCCGCGGGTGGCGCGGGTACTGGCCCGTGCCGCAGACCTCCTAGCGCTGGGTGCCGACCCGTCGACCGCGTGGGCGAATGCACCCGATGGCGACCGCAGCGTCGACGCGCTGCTGCGGTTGGCGCGACGATCGGCGGCCTCGGGAACGGCTCTGGCGCAGGGGGTCACCGCGCTGGCGACCCGGTCGCGCGACGATGCGGCGGATGCGGCGCGGGCCGCGGCCGAGCGGGCGTCGGTGTTGATCGCCGGTCCGCTGGGGGTGTGCTACCTACCGGCGTTCTTCTGTCTGGGCATCGTCCCGGTCATCGCCGGCCTGGCCGGAGACGTGTTGCGGTCCGGAATCCTATGAAGGGCAGCGAGTGGGGAGGAAAAATGAGGGTGGACAACAAGATCCGTGCGCTTCAGGCGCGACTGACGCTGCTGGTCGTCGCAGACGACGGGATGTCGACAGTAGAGTATGCGATCGGCACGATCGCAGCCGCCGCGTTGGGCGCGATCCTGTACACGGTCGTCACCGGCGACTCGATCGTCAGCGCGTTGACCAACATCATCACCCGCGCGCTGAAGACAAACGTCTAGTCGGTGAGCGTGGTGGCGCCACCGTCGAGGCGGCGTTCGCGGTGGCCGCGCTGGTCAGCGTCCTCGTGCTGTGCGTGGCCGGACTCACGGCGGTGTCGATGCACATCCGATGTGTCGACGCCGCGCGCGAGGCCGCGCGCCTCGCCGCCCGGGGCGACGACGGTCGCGACACTGCCCGTGGTCTCGCGCCCGATGGAGCCACCGTCGACATCCGTCGCGACGGTCGGTTCGTCGTCTCCACCGTCAGTGCACGTTCGGCGCTGCTGCCCGGACTCGCCGTCGAGGCGCGAGCGGTGGCGGCTGTGGAACCGGGTTCGCGCTGATCGAGGTTCGGCGAGCCTGATCGCCGCCGCGATGATCGCCGTGGTGGTGACGACCGCCGCCTGCGCGGCTTACCTCGGAGTGGCGGTGACGGCCCGGCACCGCGCCCAGGCGGCGGCGGATTTGGCGGCGTTGGCCGCTGCGCACCGGTTCGCGTCGGGAACCGGAGAGGCTTGCACATGGGCCGCCGCCGTGGCCGAAGCCATGCGGACCGAGATGGCGCAGTGCGATGCAGACGACCTCGATATCGTTGTCGCAGTGCAGGTTCCGGTGACGCTGGGCCGATTCGGTGTGGGCACCGCGCGTGCGCTGGCCCGCGCCGGGCCCGCCGGAACCTAGGTCTCGCGTCCTTGCAAATCGGCGATCTCGGTGGCATTGGGTCGGCGCAGCGTCGCCAACGCGGCGTACACGTCGTCGTCGAGTTCGACGCGATTCACGGTGACATGCACCGGTGCCCACTCGTGGTCGACACCGGTCATCCTCAGCACACCAGAGGCGATACCGGTGGTGAATTCCGTTGCCATCCGCTCCATCTCGGCGCGGTCGTCGGGATGCACCGCGTGCTCACCGGCCAGGCTCACCCGCCAGTCGAAGAACGGAGCGGGATCGTCGAGCCACTTCAGCAAGGTCCAGTTGTTGGGGTCCACCAGCGCGCGGTGCACACCCGGCTGCGCCAAGCCGTTGAGGATTCGCTGGGCGAGGCGGTCCTGTTGCGGCGCCGCCTCTTCACGCTCGCTGCGCCAGTTCATCGCTCGGCACAACAATCGATCCGGGCCGTCGTCCTCGTCGGATTCGGCCACCGTCCGCGTGACGAAGCCGACACTGATCGGTTCGCCGTGATGGTCGGTGACGTTCCAGGTGCTGCAGAACGTCGCGCCCGGTTCGCGTTTGATCGCCATGGTCAAGACCCTGGCTTCGCTCGGGTTGAGTTCGCGCATCGGCAAATCGTCGGCGAATGTGCGGTTCAGCGTCGGTTCCGGGGGTGAGTCCCAGCCACTGTTGACCAATGATTCCGGCGTGGCCGTGGCGATGCCGGTGTTGAGGTCCCAGACCAGCGGACCGGGCACGGGCCGCTCCGGTGGTTCCATGTCGGGCGGGCCGATCCATACGTGTACGCCGTGGATCCGACCGTCGGTCATTTGCACGACCTCGGTGCGAATGACACGGTCGTTCTTCGGCGTGATGCTGCTCAAGCCCTGCCGTGCGCGCACCGTTTCGCCGATCGCGGTTTGAACCGCCATCAGGTGCGGATTACGCCTCAGGAAAGCACTGATCGGAACCAGGTCCTGAGTGCGACGACCCTGCGCGACCACGGCGGGCTCGCTGCCCAGCGTCTCCACGAGCAGCCAGTCGTGGCTCATGGGGCCACTTTACCGGCGCGGGTGAACACGATTCGTGGCGCTCTCGTAAGCGGTTGCGACGGCCTTCACCGAGGCGGTAGCTTTCGCTGCACCGGGCCGGTTCCCGGAAATCCGTGAGGCGATCGTCGAGGGGTCGATCGCCCATGTCCCCGACTCACAGCGAGTGATCGGCAATTTCGCCGAGGACCAGCCGCAACACGCGCACCGCGCCTTCCTTGTCCAGCGGGTCGTTGCCGTTGCCGCACTTGGGTGACTGCACGCACGACGGGCAGCCCGCAGGGCATTCGCATGCCTCGATCGCATCGGCCGTCGCGGCCCACCACGTGGTCAGCCGGTGGTAGCCGCGGTCGGCGAAACCCGCACCCCCCGGATAGCCGTCGTAGACGAAGATCGTCGGCAATCCCTGCACGGGTCCCACCGCAGTCGAGACCCCGCCGATGTCGCCGCGGTCGCAACTGGCGACCAACGGCAGGAGGCCGATAGCGGCATGTTCTGCGGCATGAAGCGCGCCGGGCACGTGAAGCAAATCGATTCCGTTGTGCTCTAACGCCTCTGGCGTGATCGTGCACATCACGGCCATCGTCTCCAGCGTGCGGGTGGGCATCTCCAGCTCGACGAAGTCGATCACCTCGCCCGTCAGTTGACGCCGCAGATATCCGATCACGGTATTGGTGACCGACACCGGCACGAGGCCAACAGTGACCGCGCCGAACGTCTTTCGCTCGCCGGCACCGCTGACCGAGATGTCGGTGATCTCCCGCGCCGATGTGGTGTAACCCGGGTCGTCGGCGTGCACGAAGGCCACGCCGTCCTCGAAGTCGAGCGAGTCGACGACGTAGGTCTCGCCCTGATGCAGATACACCGCGCCCGGGTGGATCGAAGCCGGCGCCTGCCCCGCGCCAGTGCTGCCGAGCATACGTCCCGTGCCCGCCTCCAGGATCGCGATCTGGCCGCCCGACGACCCCCGGATGTCGACGGCCGGATGCGGGTCCATGCCCGGAGTGGGGAAGTAACCGTTGGCCCGTCGCCGCAATAGTCCGTCGTCCACGAGAGCCGCGGCCACCTCCTCGGCGTTCCACAACCGCACCTCGGCGTCGGTGAGCGGCAGTTCGGCGGCGGCGCAGAGCAGTTGCGGCCCAAGCACATACGGGTTGGTCGGATCGATGACCACGCGTTCGATGGGCTTGTCCAGCAGTGCGGACGGATGGTGCACCAGATAGGTGTCGAGCGGATCGTCGCGGGCGATCAACACGATCAGCGCCCCCTGCCCGCGGCGCCCTGACCGGCCCGCCTGTTGCCAGAACGAGGTCACGGTGCCCGGGAACCCGGCGAGAACAACGGCGTCCAGCCCGGCGATGTCGACGCCGAGCTCCAACGCGTTGGTCGTCGCCAACCCCCGCAGCTCACCGTCGGCCAGCGCGCGTTCGAGCGCCCGGCGATCCTCGGAAAGATAGCCGGCGCGATACGACGCGACCCGGTCGGCGAGATCCGGTGCGAGTTCGCCCAATCGGGCCCGCGCGCCCAACGCGGTGAGTTCGGCGCCGCGTCGTGACCGCACGAAGGTGAGCATCCGCGCGCCCTCGGCGACCAGGTCGGCCATCACGCTGGCGGCCTCGGCTCCCGCCGAACGCCTTACCGGCGCCCCGTTTTCACCCACCAGGTCGTCGAGCAGCGGAGGTTCCCACAACGCCACGGTGCGCGCGCCCTGCGGTGAACCGTCCTCGGTCACCTCTTCGACTGTCTGCCCGATCAACTCGGAAGCGGTCTGGGCCGGCGATGCGGTCGTGGCGCTGGCGAATATCACGGTCGGCACGTCGCCGTTCGGCGAATATCGCGCACACAAGCGCAGCAGCCGGCGCAGCACCATCGCCACGTTCGAGCCAAAAATCCCGCGGTAGTAATGGCATTCGTCGACGACGATGTAGCGCAGGTTGCGCAGGAACACCGCCCATCGGGCGTGGTTGCGCAACAGCGACAGATGGATCATGTCGGGGTTGGAGAAAATCCATCGCGACCGCTCCCGCGCGAACCGTCGCACGTCGCTGTGGCTGTCGCCGTCGTAGGCGCACGGCGCGACATCGGTCAACCCCACGGCCTCGGTGAGCGTCACCGCGGCGCGCAGCTGGTCGTGGCCGAGCGCCTTGGTCGGCGACAGATAGAGCACCCGGGCCCGCGAATTTGCCTTCAGGTCTGTCAATATCGGCAACTGGTAGGCGAGCGACTTGCCCGACGCGGTGCCGGTGCACAGCACGACATGGCGTCCGTCGTGTGCGAGCTCGGCTGCGGCGACCTGATGCGACCACGGAGCCTCGATACCCCGATCAACAAACGCCCGCACCACATCTGGGTCGGCCCAGTGCGGCCACTTCATCGGACGTCCCGTGCGCGGCGGAATATCCGCCACGTGGCGCAGCGGGTTCGGGCCGGCGCCGACCGTGCCTTCGACCGCGCACGCGAGCAGCTCGCGGCCGAAATCAGCCATCGATCGTTCCTCCTCGAGACTCCTGTTTAGGTGAATTGTTGCCGATTTGAAACGCCGAGACTGTCGCCGCAGCCACGAACGTGATTGACTTATCGCGGTCGCAGCTTCTGTGTTCGTGTATTAGCACTCGCAGGATCGTCGTTGCGATCGCGGTTCCTGCGAGGGTTGTAGGTCGGGTTGAGTTCCGAGCTTCCACGAAGGAGAGCGGTCGGAACGGGCCCGGTGTACCGAAACACGGTGGACCGCACCCGGTGAATAAGAGAAGGAAACAACAGGAAATGCCACAGGGAACTGTGAAGTGGTTCAACGCGGAGAAGGGCTTCGGCTTCATCGCCCCGGAGGACGGCTCCGCCGACGTTTTTGTCCACTACACGGAGATTCAGGGCAGCGGCTTCCGCACCCTGGAGGAGAACCAGAAGGTCGAGTTCGAGGTTGGCCAGAGCCCCAAGGGGCCCCAGGCCACCGGTGTTCGGGCCGTCTAGAGCGACCAACACGATCGAAAGGCAACACCCCGCGAGCGTCGAGATTCGGCAGCCGCGGGGTGTTCGCTATTCCGGCGCGCTACGGCACGGCCGCCGCGGCAGACGCCGGTGACTGGCTTACTGTCGAATCGTGAGCCAGCTGTCGTTCTTCTCGGCGGAGTCGGTGCCCCCCGCGGTCGCCGACCTCACCGGGCTGCTCGCCGGGCCGGGCCAAGTGGTTCTGGTGGGCTCGGGCGGTGAGCAGGGTGCGCGGCTGTCGGTCGTCGTCGAGCGGCAGTGGCGGGCCGAGGCGCTCGCCGAGATGATCGTCGAGGCCGGTCTGCAGCCCGAGATCGCCCGCACCGACGAGAACACCCCGCTGGTGCGCACCGCGGTCGACCCCCGGCTGGTCGGCATCGCCTCGGAGTGGACCCGAGGCGCAGTCAAGACCGTTCCGCCCAACTGGCTGCCGGGTCCGCGTGAGCTGCGTGCCTGGACACTGGCCGCGGGCACGCCGGAGGCCGACCGCTACCTGCTCGGCCTGGACCCGCACGCGCCCGACACGCATTCGGCGCTGGCGTCGGCGATGATGCGGGTGGGAATCGCGCCGACGCTGATCGGGACCCGCGGGTCGCGCCCGGCGCTGAGGATCAGCGGTAGACGACGGCTATCGCGCCTGGTAGAGAACGTGGGGGAACCTCCAGGGAGTGTGGAGGCGTTCGGAGAATGGCCGCGGGTCTGACGGCCGTTGCGAGGGGGGTCAGTTTGCGTCGGCTCGCGCGGGGTGCGAAATTGTCAGTTGCCGACAGGGTCGAAGCGCCGTCGAGTACGGAATTCTGCGCTGTGGGCGACCGAAGAAGTGGAGCGTAAGTAAAAGGTGGCTGACGGGGACCGCGGGAGCGGCCGTAACGGAAGCGTCCGGCGGCTCGTCATTGTCGAGTCGCCGACCAAGGCGCGCAAAATAGCGGGCTACCTCGGCTCCAACTACATCGTCGAGTCGTCCCGTGGACACATCCGCGACCTGCCGCGCAACGCCGCCGACGTGCCCGCGAAGTACAAATCCGAGCCCTGGGCCCGCCTCGGGGTGGACGTCGACCACAACTTCGAGCCGCTCTACATCATCAGCCCCGAGAAGAAGAGCACCGTCGCCGAGCTGAAAGACCTGCTCAGGGACGTCGACGAGCTGTATCTGGCCACAGACGGCGACCGCGAGGGCGAGGCCATCGCCTGGCATCTGCTCGAGACGCTCAAACCGCGCGTCCCGGTCAAGCGGATGGTGTTCCACGAGATCACCGAACCGGCCATCCGGGCCGCCGCCGAGGACCCCCGCGACCTGGACAACGACCTGGTCGACGCGCAGGAGACCCGCCGCATCCTGGACCGGCTGTACGGCTATGAGGTCAGCCCGGTGCTGTGGAAGAAGGTCGCGCCGAAGCTGTCGGCCGGCCGGGTGCAGTCGGTCGCGACGCGGATCATCGTGCAGCGCGAACGCGAACGGATGGCGTTCCGCAGTGCGGGCTACTGGGACGTCACCGCCGAACTGGACGCCAGCGTCTCCGATCCGCAGGCATCGCCACCGACTTTCACCGCCAAGCTGAACATGGTCGACGGCCGCCGCGTGGCGACCGGACGCGACTTCGACTCGCTGGGCCAGGTCAAAAAGCCCGACGAGGTGCTGGTTCTCGACCAGTCCGCCGCAACGGCGTTGGCAGGCGGTCTGCGCGGCGCGCAGCTGGCGGTCAGCTCGGTCGAGCAGAAGCCCTACACCCGCAGGCCGTACGCGCCGTTCATGACGTCGACGCTGCAGCAGGAGGCGGGTCGCAAGCTGCGGTTCTCCTCGGAGCGCACGATGAGCATCGCTCAGCGGCTCTACGAGAACGGCTACATCACCTATATGCGTACCGACTCGACCACGCTGTCGCAGTCGGCCATTGACGCCGCCCGCAACCAGGCCCGCCAGCTTTATGGCGAGGAGTACCTGCATCCGACGCCCCGGCAGTACACGCGCAAGGTCAAGAACGCCCAGGAGGCGCACGAGGCCATCCGCCCCGCCGGTGACGTCTTCCAGACCCCGGGTCAGCTGCACGGAGCGCTCGACACCGACGAGTTCCGGCTCTACGAGCTGATCTGGCAGCGCACCGTGGCCTCGCAGATGGCCGATGCGCGCGGCACGACGCTGTCGCTGCGGATCTCCGGAGCGGCGAGTTCGGGCGAGCAGGTCGTGTTCAACGCCAGCGGCCGCACGATCACCTTCGCAGGCTTCCTGAAGGCCTACGTCGAGAGCATCGACGAGCAGGCCGGCGGCGAGGCCGACGACGCCGAGAGCCGGCTTCCGAACCTGCAGCAGGGCCAGCGCGTCGACGCCAAGGAACTCACCGCCGACGGGCACAACACCTCGCCGCCCGCCCGCTACACCGAGGCGTCGCTGATCAAGGCGCTCGAGGACCTCGGGATCGGCAGGCCGTCGACGTACTCGTCGATCATCAAGACGATCCAGGATCGCGGTTACGTGGTGAAGCGCGGCAGCGCGCTGGTGCCGTCGTGGGTGGCGTTCGCCGTGATCGGGTTGCTCGAACAGCATTTCAGCCGCCTCGTCGACTACGGCTTCACCGCCGCGATGGAAGACGAGCTCGACGAGATCGCCGCGGGCAACGAGCGACGGACCAACTGGCTCAACAACTTCTACTTCGGCGGCGACCACGGTGTCGAGGATTCGATCGCGCGCGCGGGTGGGCTCAAGAAGCTGGTCGGGGTGAACCTCGAGGAGATCGACGCCCGAGAAGTCAACTCCATCAGGCTTTTCGACGACGACCAGGCCCGCCCGATCTACGTCCGGGTGGGTAAGAACGGTGCCTACCTGGAGCGGATGGTCGCCGGCGATGACGGCGAGCTCAAGCCGCAGCGGGCCAACCTCAAGGACGAGCTGACGCCCGACGAGCTGACCCTCGAGCTCGCCGAAAAGCTTTTCGCCACACCGCAAGAGGGTCGGTCGCTGGGTGTCGACCCGGCGACCGGGCACGAGATCGTCGCGAAGGACGGCCGTTACGGGCCGTACGTCACCGAGGTTCTTCCGGAACCGCCCGACGACGGCGATGCCGGGTCGACGGCGAAGAAGGGCAAGAAGCCGACGGGCCCGAAGCCGCGGACCGGTTCGTTGTTGCGGTCGATGGACCTGGAGACGGTGACTCTCGAGGATGCGCTGCGGTTGTTGTCGCTCCCGCGGGTCGTCGGTGTCGACCCGAACACCGGCGAGGAGATCACCGCGCAGAACGGCCGCTACGGCCCATATCTCAAGCGCGGCACGGATTCTCGGTCGTTGGCCACCGAAGAGCAGATGTTCGACATCACGCTCGATGAGGCTTTGAAGATCTACGCCGAGCCCAAACGCCGCGGCGGTCAACGGGCCGCGGCTCCGCCGCTGCGTGAGCTTGGCGAGGATCCGGCGACCGGCAAGCAGATGGTGATCAAGGACGGCCGGTTCGGCCCCTACGTCACCGATGGTGAGACCAACGCCAGCCTGCGCAAGGGTGACGACGTCCTGTCGATCACCGACGAACGCGCAGCCGAACTGCTCGCCGACCGCCGTGCGCGCGGTCCGGTGAAGCGGACGAAGAAGGCGAGCGCGAAAAAGACCACCAAGAAGGCCGCCGCGAAGAAGGCCGCCAAGAAGAGCTAGCCCGCAAAAGCGCGGGTGTGCTCGGGATCAGCGCGAATCCTCGGACACCACTTCACGTTCGGCGTTTTGCTCGACCTCGGTGTCAGTATCGTTCCGCTCGGTGCGGTCGGTCGATGCCAGGTTCAGCGGCCTGGCCAACTGCGTCGGGGCGACACGGCCCCGCAGTTCGACGATCTCGCCGACATCCCAGCACAGCGCCTCGGCGTCGAGAGCTCCGCTGACCGCGATCGCCGAGGCGAGCACGTGCCCCTCCTCGAGCTTGGCCAACTCGGTCAGCCGCGCCGCTTCGTTGACGGGGTCACCGATGACCGTGTACTCGAAGCGGGCCTGCGCGCCGATGTGCCCGGCGATGGCCCGGCCCGCCGACACACCGATCCCGAACTCCGTCTGGCCCAGCACCTCGATGAGCTCATCGTGCAGCTCGCGCGAGGCCGCAAGGGCGGCGCCGCAGGCGTCGGGATGCTCGATCGGGGCGCCGAAGATGGCCAGCGCCGCGTCGCCCTGGAACTTGTTGACGAAGCCGCCGTGCCGGTTGACCGTGTCGACCACCACGCGGAAGAAATCGTTGAGCAGGTTGACGACATCGGCGGCGGGGATGGTCGCCGCCAGCTGCGTCGAACCCACCAGGTCGACGAACAGCACCGCCACGTCACGTTCCTGCCCGCCGAGCTCGGTCCCGCGCTCGAGCGCGCGCCGGGCGACGTCCTCGCCGACGTACCGGCCGAACAGGTCGCGCAACCGCTGCCGTTCGGCCAGGTCGCGGACCATGTCGTTGAACCCGGCCTGAAGCAGGCCCAGCTCGCTGGCGTCGTAGATCTGCATGTGGGCGTTGTAGTTGCCGCGTTGCACCTCGCCGAGCGCCCAGCGCAGCTGGCGCAGCGGGTCGGCGATCGACATCGCCACCAGCACGGTGCCCGCCAACCCGACCACCAGAGCGGAGATCGACAGGATCAGGATCGGGGTGGTCAGCCGGTCGGCGGGCGCGGTGAGGATCTCGAACTTGCTGGCCACGACCGCCAGCACGATCGCGATGATCGGGACCGCGGTGGACAGCACCCACGTCATCACCTGACGCGCGATCACGCCGGGGGCGCGGAAGTTCTCCGGGACGCCGCCGCGCAGGGCGGCCACCGCGACGGGGCGCAGCACGCGTTCGGACTGCAGGTAGCCGATGATCGCCGTCGCGGTGGCACCCAGCCCCGTGGCGACCGCGACCACCGGCGCCGACTTACTGGCCACCGGCCAGCTCGCGACGATGAACACCACCGAGCCCAGGAACCAGTTCGCGACGTTGATCACCGACCGGTAGAACGGCATCTTCAGCGCGCGGGTGCGTGCCACCTCGGTGTCGGCCGGGTCCCGGTCGCCGAGCAGCATGTCGCGGCGCTGCCAGCGCATGACAGGGATCAGCAGCCGCAGGCTCCAGTACGCGGCGACGGTGAAGGAGACGAACAGGAAACCGAGGAAGACCGCCAGGTTGAAGGCGGGCAGATCCTGCAGCTGGATGCGGTCCTCGGGGGGCAGGCCGAATCGCAGGAAGCTCAGGACCAGCAGGGCGCCGATGATGTCGGCCTGCACCATGCCCAGCGTGAACACCGGCCACGGGGTGCGCGCGGCCCACCGGACGAATGCGCTGATTCGCCCGATCGGTCGTTCTTCCATGGCCACGCGTCAACCGTATCGGGCATCGGCGACGGGTACGGGTGCTGTGAGACGGACGTGTCGGTTCGCAGCATTACTGTTATCTCCGATGGGCGGTGTTTTCTCGCGTCTGGTGGGTCAGCGGGCCGTTGAGGCCGAGTTGGTGGCCGCGGCGCGCGCGGCGCGTGGTGAGGCGGCTCACAGCGGGGCGGCGATCGGAACCATGACACACGCTTGGCTGATCACCGGCCCGCCGGGTTCGGGCCGGTCGGTGGCGGCGCTGTGCTTTGCCGCCGCACTGCAGTGCACGTCCGACGGCGTGCCTGGGTGCGGGGAGTGCCGGGCCTGCACGACGACGATGGCCGGCACCCACGCCGACGTGCGGCGGATCGTCCCCGAGGGGCTGTCGATCGGTGTCGACGAGATGCGCACGATCGTGCAGATCGCATCGCGGCGGCCGGGAACCGGGCGCTGGCAGGTCGTGCTCATCGAGGATGCCGACCGGTTGACCGAGGGCGCGGCGAACGCGCTGCTCAAGGTGGTCGAGGAACCGCCGCCGTCGACGGTGTTCCTGCTGTGCGCGCCG
>NZ_LZJE01000194.1:0-35245 GCF_001666865.1 Mycobacterium sp. E136 | reverse complement strand
GCACCCCGAGTAAACCGCGGATACGTACTACGAAGAACCTGAACCGTGCCCATTCGGCGACCCCCGCTAACCCGTCGTCATCCGAATACCGATCGCGGTCACGACGACGTTGATCACGAACAACGCCATGAACGCGTACACCACCGTCTCGTTGACGGCGTTACCGACCGCCTTGGCGCCACCACCGGTGATCGTCAGCCCGCGGAAGCACGCCACCAGCCCGGCGATCAGCCCGAACAACGCCGCCTTCACGCACGAGATGACCACCTCGGGGACACCGGTCAGCAGCGTGATCCCCGCGGCGAACGCGCCGGGATTCACATCCTGAATGAACACCGAAAACGTGTAGCCGCCGAGGATCCCGATGATGACCACCAGGCTGTTGAGCAGCAGCGCCACCAAACCCGAGGCCAACATCCGCGGCGTCACCAGGCGCTGGACCGGGTTGATCCCCAGTACCTCCATCGCGTCGATCTCCTCGCGGATCGTCCGCGATCCCAGGTCGGCACACATCGCCGTCGAGCCGGCCCCGGCGACGATCAGCACGGTCACGATCGGGCCCACCTGGGTCACCGCGCCGAACGCCGCACCCGCTCCCGACAGGTCGGCCGCGCCCAACTCGCGCAGCAGGATGTTCAGCGTGAACGACACGAGGACGGTGAACGGGATCGCCACCAAGAGCGTGGGCGCCAATGACACCCGGGCGATGAACCAGCACTGCTCCAGGAACTCGCGCCACTGAAACGGCCGACGGAAGACGAACCGCACTGCATCGGCCGACATCGCGAACAACGCACCGACCGCCTGCATGGGTCCGGCCAGGTTCCGCAACGGCGGTAGCCCGGCGGACCACCGTTCCGGTCCGCTACCGCTACCTTGCGCCATTGCCGTCTCCTTCCAGGATGGTCACTGCCGCCACTGCCGTGGGCCCGCCAATGTTATGGGCAAGCCCGATCCGAGCACCGTCCACCTGGTTCACGGCTTCGCCGCGAAGCTGTGCGAACAGCTCGACGCACTGCGCGACGCCCGTCGCACCGGGCGGATGCCCTTTGGCCTTCAGGCCTCCGCTCGGGTTCACAGGCAACCCCCCGCCGATAGTGGTCACTTCCGCCTCGACGAGTTTGTGGCCCCCGAACCTCTCGGCGAATCCGAGATCTTCATAGCTGATCAATTCGATGCCCGTGAAGAAATCGTGAACTTCAGCCACATGAACATCGCTAGGAACAAGACTGGCCATCTCAAAAGCCTGTTTGGCGGCCCGCGTCGTCGCCGGCATCGTCGTCATGTCCGCTTTGTGTTGATGCATCACGGAGTCCAGGCCCAGCCCGACCCCACGAATCCACACCGGGCGGTCTGTGAACCGGTCGACGACGTCTTCGGAGGCGAGCACGAGGGCGGCCGCACCGTCGCTCTGCGGTGCGCAGTCGTAGAGCCGAAAGGGCGTGACGACGATCGGTGCCGCCATCGCCTGCTCGACGGTGATCTCGAATTGCAGTCGCGCCTTGGGATTGTTGGCACCGTGCCGGTGGTTCTTCACCGCCACCATCGCCAGATGCTCCTCGGTGGCCGGCGACTCGTGCAGGTAGCGCCGGACGTGCAACGCGAACCCGGCGGGCGACACGACGCCGAGCGGGTAGTCCCACGCCATGTCGCGGGCCATGGCCTCCCACTCCCACAACATGTCTCGCGACGTGGTGTCGCGCAGCTTGTCGGCACCCATCACCAGCGCGACGTCGAAGGCGCCGGAGGCGACGCCGAACAGGGCGTTGCGGATCGCGTCGTTGCCTGTGGCACAAGAGTTTTCGACGCGGGTCACCGGTAGGTCGGGCAGACCGAGCGTGTCGGCGAGAATGCCGGCCGGAAAACCGTCGGCGGTGCCCATCGCGCCGAACCACGCCGCCTGCAGGTCCGACTTGTGCAGCCCCTTGTCGACACTGGCCGCGCACTCCGCGAAGGCCATCGGCAGAAGATCCTTGAGCCCGAGCGCGAAATGCTCACCGAAAGCCGTCATTCCGGCGCCGACGATCGCGACCTTCCTCATGCCTCGGCTCCCGGTCGTCCCCTGCCCTGCAGACGTGGGCCCACCGGTCCTCGCTGCGCTGCGATCCTCACTCCCGCTCGCCTTCGGGTCCTCATGCCGCCACCGACTCCGGCTCGAACATGTAGCCGTAGTCCGGAACCCCGGACCGCACGGCGACACGGCGCAGGGCCAGCCGGCCGCGGGTGCCGATGTCCACCGAACCCGGCTCGGCCCCCGTCACCTTCACCAGCGCCCGCACCCCGACCCCATCGAGCTCGACGATCACCAGGGAGTACGGCGAGCGCAGGCCCGGTACCGGGATGTGCACCGTCGTCTCGGTGTAGACGGTTCCGGTGCGCGGCAACGGAATCAGTTCATAGCCGGTGGACAGCGTGGAGTTGTCGGCCAGTCGGTAGCGAGGCGGGAAGTCGAGGTCCTCGGAACCGGGATGACGGCCGGCCTCCCAGCGCACCTTGGCCTCGAACGCCCGCTCGTACGCGGCGAGCGAGATCGGGATCTGGGCGTCACCGACGACGGTGCCCTCGGGCTGTGGGCGGGCGGCCGGCTCGCGCCGGTGCAACTCGGCGACCCCGCCGGTCACCGTGATCCCCGACAGGCTCGCCTGTTCGACGGCTACCAGCGGGCCGGTCGAATTCCGTTCGGCCATACCGGCCAACGCGAACAAGCCGGCGCTCGCACCGGTGGTCGGCAGCGGGGGCGGGTCCCCGATCGTCAGCTCGGCCGCCCACGACGGGTCCACCCCCGCGAGCGCGGCCGGGGTGTCCAGCCACGCCGCCTCCAGGGAAGCGATGAGGCCCCGTTCGTGCAGGAGCCGGGGGTCGCCGTAGTCGTGTACGTCGCCGGTCGCCTTGCGGGTGCGCACCGGAAGGCTGCGCGCCACGCGGGCCGCGGTGCGCACCTGCAGACCCCGCTCCGCGGTCAGGATCGCCGCCGCGCCCGCGGGATTGAGGTCGGTTCCGATGATCAGCGTCCGCGGCCTCGCCGAACTGATGGCGTCCAGCGTCGCGGGTGCACCACCGAGCCGCTCGTCGACCTCGAGCTCGGGGTCGAGCCCGAGCCCCGCCAACAGCACCGCCGCATTGCTGCTGTCGAGCAGTGGCAGATCGCGACTGACCAAAACCACGCGTTCGACAGCTCCGCTGGCGATCAGCGCCGCCCGTCCCGCCTCGACGGCGAGGGTGACCGCGTCCTCGTCGTCACCGGGCTCGCGGTGTAGCGGCGCACCCCAGCACGGCAGGTATGTGCCGATCGAGGCGACGTAGGGCATGGGCTGTCTTTCCGGTTCTAGGTGACGGCGCCGGCCGTCTTCAGCTCGATGATGCGGTCCCAGTCCAATCCGAGTTCCAGCAATATCTCGTCAGTTTGCTCGGCGAACCCTGGCGCGGGTCCGCTTCGGGGTGCGCTGACATCGAACTGAACCGGATTGGCAACTAGTTCGAGCTCGCCGGCCTGCACCAGATACTCGTTCGCGCGGATCTGGGCGTCCTCGGCGGCCTGCAGCGTGTCCTGCACCGGCGCCCACGGCCCCAGCAGGGTGGCGAACCGCTCGCTCCATTCGGCGAGCGGACGCTTCGACATCGCCTCCTTGAGGATCTCGGCCGCCGTCTCGGTGTTCTCGGCGATCGACTCGGCGGTCGCGAAGCGCGGATCGTCGGCGAGGTCGTCGAGGTCCATGTGCTTGCAGACGTCGGCCCAGAACTTGGTGGGCTGCATCATCACGAACGAGATGTAACGGTCATCGGCCGTCGGATACAGCCCCACGAGCGGGTTGATCGGCGAGCCGTGCACCCCCGGCGGGAAGGCCTCCATGCGCTGGCCGAGGTGTTTGGTCAGCGCGACGGTGTGCCCCAGCGACCACAGTCCGCTGCCCAGCAGGGACACGTCGACAACCGAGGGCTCCCCGGTGCGTTCGCGTTTGAGCAGCGCAGCGGCGATGCCGCCCGCGAGGTTCGTGCCCGAGATCGTGTCCCCGTAGGCGGGCCCCGGCGGGCCGACCATGCCCGGCGTGCCCGGCGGCGTGATCGTGGCCGCGGTGCCGGCGCGGCACCAGAACGCGGTCATGTCGTAGCCGCCCTTGACGGATTCCTCGCCCCGGGGGCCCAGTGCGCTGCCCCTGGCGTAGATGATGTTCGGGTTGACCGCCCGGATGTCGTCGACGTCGATGCCGAACCGCTGCCGGTGCCCCGGCAGGAAGCTGGTGAGGAAGACGTCGGCCCGACGGGCCAGTTCCAGCAACACCTCTTTGCCTTCGGGCACCGACATGTCCAGACCGATGCTTCGCTTACCGCGGTTGGCGTGCTCGATGTTGGGGTTGGGATCGCCCTCGACGCGCAACAGGCCGGTCTGCCGCAGCCCCCGCTGCGGGTCGCCGGTCACCGCGTGTTCGACCTTGACCACGTCGGCGCCCCACTCCCGCAGCACCGCGCCCGCGGATGGGACGAATCCGTACATCGCGACTTCCAGGACGCGGATGCCGTCCAACGGTCCACTCATCAGCCACTCACCACCGTTGCGAACGTCTTGGATTCCAGAAACTCCTCGAGACCGGCCCGGCCCATCTCGCGGCCGATGCCCGACTGCTTGTAACCCCCGAACGGGCTGTCGGGGCTGAAGTAGTTGCCGCCGTTGATGGAGAACGTGCCCGTGCGGATGCGCCGGGCGACCGCGAGCGCGCGGTCCTCGCTGCCGAACACGGCGCCGGAGAGCCCGTAGATGGAGTTGTTGGCGATCCGGACCGCGTCATCGTCGTCGTCGTAGGCGATGACGACGAGCACCGGCCCGAACACCTCTTCCTGGGCGATCTCGCTGTCGGGGTCCACGTCGGTCAACAGCGTCGGCGTGTAGAAGAAGCCGGGGTCGACCTTTTCGCCGCCGGTCACCAGCGTGGCGCCGGCCTCGACCGCACGCTTGACCATCCCGTCGACCTTGTCGCGCTGCTTCTCGCTGATCAGCGGCCCCATGTAGGTACCGGGGTCGGCGGGATCGCCGTGGCGCACCAGCCCGAAGTTGTTCTTGATCAGCCCGACGATCTCGTCGTGGTGCGTGCGCGGCACCAGCAGCCGCGACGTCAGCGCACAACCCTGTCCGGCGTGGGTGACCATCGAGAACGCGCTGAACAGCGCCGCGGTGTTGAAGTCCGCGTCGTCGAGCACGATCGCGGCGGACTTGCCGCCGAGTTCGAGAAACACCTTCTTCAGGGTTTCGCTGGCCGCCGCCATGATCCGGCGGCCGGTCGGGGTCGACCCGGTGAACGTCACCATGTCGACGTCCGGGCTGGCGGTCAGCGCGGCGCCCACCTCGGGATCGGCGCCGCTGAGCACATTGACCACACCGGCGGGGATGTCGGTGTGGTTGGCGATCAGCTCACCGATCGCGAGCGTGATCAGCGGAGTGTCCGGAGCCGACTTCAGCACCACCGTGCAGCCGGCGGCCAGCGCCGGCGCCAGCTTCGCGAGCGCGAGCTGATTCGGGTAGTTGTAGGCGATGATCGCGGCCACCACGCCCGCGGCTTCCTTCTCCACCCAACGGTGGTGCTGCATGCCGCGACTTTCGATGTTTCCGAGATCCTCGGTCATCGGGTAGGTCTTCAGGAGCTCGGCGTAGTACCGGACGATCTCGATGGGCTGGTCCAGCTGCGCCCCCTGGCAGAGCGCCTCGGTGGCGCCGACCTCGGCGATGGTCAGCGCGGCGAGTTCGTCACGGTGTTCGACGAGCGCTCGGTGGAACTGCTCGAGGCAGCGCACCCGCAGCTCGGTGTTGGTCGCCCAATCGGTTTGGTCGAAGGCGCGACGCGCGGCGGCGACGGCCGCTTCGGCATCGGCGACGGTGGCATCGGGCGCATGGCCGAGCACGTCCCCGGTGGCGGGATTGAGGGAGGGAAACGTGCGGGAGGTCTCGAGCAGCTCTCCCCCGATCAACAACCGGCGATCGACGCCGGCCGATCCTGCGGCGGTTTCGTCACTCGAGATGAGGGTCGCTTCCCGCATCATCCTCCTCAATCGTGGGGGTTCTCGAAGTGTGATGGAAACTCCATTCTCATCACCGGCGAATCATACATTCGCACAGAGAGAACTCAAGGAAATGATCGGAATCGCCACTGCCTGGGAATAACGGTGCGACAATCGGCCGCCGAACGTCTCACCAGTGCGAATCACTCGGGTTCCGTGTCTTGCGGAGTTGTAAGAGGCGAGAGTACGGTTCTCATAATCGAAAGGACGATTCTTGATGGCGTCGGGAACGCACGCGCGCAGCATCGGGACGCGCACGCAAGGAGCGGAATGACTGTGGCCGAGGCACAGGTATGAAGAACGCCGTCGTGACGGGAGGCGGCTCGGGCATCGGCCTGGCCGTCGCGCAGCGGTTGCGCGCCGACGGTATGCACGTCGCCACCATTGACGTCAATCCATCCGACGCCGACTCCGCGTATACGGCCGACGTGACCGACCGCGCTCAGGTCGAGGAGGCAATCGACGCCGTCCGCGCGCAACTCGGGCCGATCACTGTCCTCGTGAACGCCGCCGGACTGGAGAAGTTCAAACGCTTCACCGATCTGAAATTCGAGGACTGGCAACGTGTCATCGACGTCAACCTCAACGGCGTCTTCCACTGCATCCAGGCCGTCCTGCCCGACATGATCGAGGCCGGGTGGGGTCGCATCGTCAACATCTCGTCATCGAGCACGCATTCCGGCCAGCCCTACATGGCCCCGTACGTGGCGGCCAAATCCGCGGTCAATGGGCTCACCAAATCGCTCGCTCTGGAGTACGGGCCCAGCGGGATCACGGTCAACGCCGTGCCGCCCGGCTTCATCGACACCCCGATGCTCCGCAAGTCCGAAGAGCGCGGCTATCTGGTGGTGCAGCAAAACATCGACTCGACACCGGTGCGCCGCATCGGCAAGCCCGAGGACATCGCGGCTGCGTGTGCGTTCCTGGTCTCCGAGGAGGCCGGTTACATCACCGGACAGATCTTGGGCGTCAACGGCGGCCGAAACACGTAGCGGCGACAAGTAATAAGGAAAGGATCCTCAGTGGGACGCGTACAGGGAAAGGTCGCATTCGTCACCGGTGCGGCGCGTGGGCAGGGGCGCAGCCATGCGGTACGGCTGGCTGAGGAGGGCGCCGACATCATCGCGGTCGACCTCTGCGAGAACATCGACACCATCGGCTATCCCATGGCCACGCCGGAGGATCTCGAGGAGACCGCGGCGTTCATCGAGAAGACCGGTCAGCGCGTGGTCACCGCCAAGGCGGATGTGCGCGACGCCGCACAGCTCAAGGCCGCGCTCGAGGACGGCATCTCCCAGCTTGGCGGGCTCGACATCGTCGTCGCCCAGGCCGGCGTCGCGGGGATGAAAGGCCAACCGCCGCTGCAAGCGTGGATCGACGTCATCAACACCAACCTCATCGGGACCATCAACGCCATTCAGGTGTCGCTGCTGCACCTCAAGGAGGGCGCCTCGATCATCGCGACCGGTTCCACCGCCGCGCTGATGGACACCCACCAGAAGAACGATCCCGGCAACGACCCCGGCGGCATGGCCTATGTGCATTCCAAGCGCGCATTGTCGGCCTACGTCCACGACCTCGCCACCGAGCTGGCGCCGCGCGGTATCCGGGCCAACGTCGTGCACCCGACCAATTGCAACACCAACATGTTGCAAAGCGAGCCGATGTACCGGTCCTTCCGGCCCGATCTGGAGAAGCCCGAGCTCAAGGACGCAGAACCGGTGTTCTACGTCCAGCAGGCCATGAAGGTGCCGTGGGTCGAGCCCGAGGACATCAGCAACGCGGTGCTGTGGTTGGCCTCCGACGAAGCCCGCTTCGTCACCGGCGCGCAGTTGCGCGTCGACGCCGGCGGTTACCTGAAGTGGTACGACTACCACAACTGAGCGTAAGGAGTTGCGACAGTGAAGGTTTCGGTTGACGGCACGCGGTGCCAGGGCCACACCCTGTGCGCGATGATCGCACCCGACTCGTTTGAGCTCGACGATGTCGACGGCCATGCGTCGGCGGTGAACGAAGTTGTTCCCCCGGATCAGGAAGACCTTGTGCGGGAAGCCGCCCACTCATGTCCGGAACAGGCCATCGTCATCGAATGACGCGCGGCCCACACCGCGCAAACCAATAGGAGACACGCCGTGACTGTCCACAGCGATGAGCCGCTGGCGCGAAGAGCCAACGGAGCCGACGACGGGGACCGCAAGAAGAACCGGTACCACTTCGACCGGCATACACCCGAATACCGCCTGCAGTTCGAGAAGATCACCGAGGAGATGCACTCCCGGTGCCCGATGGCGTGGACGGACACCTACAACGGGCACTGGGTCGCCGCGGACAGCAAGCACGTGTTCGAACTGGCCCGCTGCCCCGCGGTGTCCAACCACCATGACATCACCGGTGAGACGCCGTTTCAGGGCATCACGATTCCGAAGGCCAGTCGCGCCACCGTCGTTCGCGGCGGCATCCTCGAGATGGACGAGCCCGAACACAGCGCCTACCGCGGTGCGCTGAACCCGTACCTGTCGCCAGCGGCCATCAAGCGCTGGGAGCCGTTCGTCGACGAGATCACCCGCGCGGCACTCGATGAGCACATCGAGTCGGGACGCATCGATTTCGTCGAGCACCTCGCCAATGTCGTGCCCGCGGTGTTCACGCTGGCGATGATGGGGATCGACCTCAAGAAGTGGAACGTCTACAGCGAGCCGACGCACGCCTCGGTCTACACGCCCGAACACGCTCCCGAGCGGGAGAAGATCAACGAGCAGCACCGTGAGATGGGGATCGACCTCATCAACAACATGATGGAGATCCGGGAGAACCCGCGGCCCGGGCTGGTGAATGCGCTGCTGCAGTTGCGCATCGATGGTGAACCGGCTCCGGACATGGAGATCCTCGGCAATCTGGGGTTGATCATCGGCGGCGGTTTCGACACCACCACGGCGCTGACGGCGCACGCGCTCGAATGGCTCGGTGATCACCCCGACGAACGGGAGCGCCTCAGCCGGGAGCGCAACACGCTGTTGCATCCCGCGACGGAGGAGTTCCTGCGGTTCTTCACCCCGGCACCCGGCGACGGACGGACCTTCTCCGAGGATGTCGAGGTCGAAGGCCAGCAGTTCAAGCAGTATGAGCGGCTGTGGCTGTCATGGGCGATGGCCAACCGTGACCCCGCGGTGTTCGACAAGCCGAACGAGGTGGTCCTGGACCGGAAGGGCAACCGGCACTTCAGCTTCGGTATCGGCGTGCACCGCTGCGTGGGTTCGAACGTGGCACGTACGGTCTTCAAGTCGATGCTGACCGCCGTGTTGGACCGGATGCCGGACTACGTATGCGATCCCGAGGGCACCGTCCACTACGACACGATCGGCGTGATCCAGGGCATGCGCAATCTGCCTGCCACGTTCACTCCGAGCAAGCCGTTGGGCCCGGGTCTCGACGAGACGTTGGAGAAACTCCAGCGGATCTGCAACGAACAGGAACTGGCCCGGCCGATCACGGAACGCAAGGAAGCCGCCGTCATAACCTGAACCGTGCTCGTCACGGGCGCGAAGGTGATTTGATGGGCAGCGGGCGGGGACATGGGAGGATCGACGTTGAAGCGCTTGAAGGTCTTCGTCGCAGCGGCTGCGCTGGTCATGGCTGTCGGCACCGTCACGCCGCCGCCGGCCAATGCCATGATGACCCTTGGCAACTACGACCTGCAGACCAACAGGTACAACCGGGCCTCCTGGCTCTGGTTCATCACCGCCTGCCTGCCGGATCGCCCGCTCGACTGTGTCTACGTGAGCGCGCGGCCGCGGCTGAAGTTCTACGCCTATTACGAGGGCCCGGCGAAACTGGTCGACGGCCGTTACACCATGACTGTCGACGTGCCGGACGGTCTGCAGTGCCCGGGCCAGGTGCTGCCGACTCGCGAAACGTACTCCTGGGATGAGATATCCCTGGTCGGCACCATCGAGTCCCATTACAACGTCGGATGTTTCAACGGGCCACCGGGCATGCAGTTCTGGACGTTCAAACTCCAGCGGCTCTGAGCCGGCGCCCTACCAGCCGTAACGCTGCCGAATTCCGTTGAACCGCGCCCACATCTGCCCGATGCGTTCGGCGGGTGTCACGGTCGCGGTGTCGTGCGGTAGCGCCTCGGGGAGGTCGGCGCGCTTGACCACCCTTGTCCGCAGTACCGCGGGCTCGCCGTCCAGCATGTGCCGATAGGTGAGGTTGCCCCGCTCGAAACCCTGGGTGTCCAGCCAGTTGTGGTAGCCGGGGTCGTCGTGTGACAGCACGAGGCGCACCGTGTTGTCCGTGTCGACCGCGGTGCGGCTGGGGGTGTAGCTCACCGGGCGGTAAAGGTAATCCATGCTGGTGAAGAACGGGCCCATGTTGGTCAGCATCCACAGCCCGTCATGGGTGTCGAATTCGACGATCAGCGATTCGTCGGGCGCGAGTCGCCAGTGCATGTTGGCCGCCGCGCGACCACGCTTGGCGTCGGCGCCGGTCGCCGTCACGTCGGGGAACCGGTTGGGGTGCTCGGCATCGACACCGCCGTACGCGAACGGGAATTCAGGCCAGTCCGACATCATCCCGGACAGGAAATCACCCGCCCATCCGATGGCCGAGATTATCTCTGCAGGGCTCGGCACCGGCCTGGGCTCGGCCATGTCGACGCGTTCGATGCGCATGCGGGCCGGGCGCTCCTCCCACCGGTCGAATCCCTGCCGGATGAACAGCTTGCGCGACCCGGGTGTGGTGGGCAGCCAGTTGGGTTCCCGCTGCGGTCCGCCGACGTAGATTTCGAAGGTACCGTCGGGTCGCGTGTTCAGTTGCGCGCCAGACAGGTTCGCTTCGGGTGTGTCGCCGAACGGCTCGTGAAGCACGCCCGGGCCGTCGGGACGGGGTCCCTGCACCGTGATGTTGAAGAACGGCGCCGTACCGCGCTCACCGGTGATCCGATACGTCGACGTGCCGTCGATCCACGCCTGTTGATACAGGAAGTCCGCACAGTCGCCGCCGAGCTTTCTGGTCGGGTGGGAGAAGGTGTGGATTTGGGGATATCGCGTGTTGCGCGTCTCCAGCGCGAGGTCGAACGCCTGCCCGAGGTTCTGGGTGAGGAACCGGAAACCGTCGGCGCGGTGAATCCCGGATGTACCGTTGTGGTCCTTGAAGACCCGCTCCCCCGCCTGTTTCAGCCGATCGCAGAAGTCGTCCCATGCCGACTTCAGCTCGGCATCGTCGCGGCCGTCTCCGAACGCCATCCCGTTCCCCCTAGCCGTCGAGTTCTTCCAGCATCGTCGACACCACGTCGCACGCCCGGCGGGCGGCCGCCAATCGGCTTTCTTCGTCGATGCGCGGGCCGATCAGCTCGAGGTCGAAGCCGTGCGCGTAGCCCGAGGCCAGCACCGACGAGAGGAACGGTGCGATCGGGATGGCTCCGTCGCCGGGTACCGCCCGAGCGGGCAGCGCCCGGTCGCCAAGCACGTAGTCGCTCAATTGAATCGTCACGGTCCGTGGCAGCGCCCTCTGCACCAGCGCTGTCAGGTCCGCCTCGGCCCAACAGTGGAACAGGTCAATGCAGATGCCGAGGCCGGTCGCCTCGGCGAGGGTGATCGTGTCGCGCAAGGTGTGCGCGATGTGGATGTCGGCGTAAAGGCTCGAGGCGTTCTCGATCGCCAGCTTTACACCTGCGTTTTCGGCCACCCGCGCGCACGGCGTCACCGCCTCGCTGAATCGGTCCGCCGCCTGCTCCCAGTTGAGCTCGCCTCGCCCGCCGGTCAGCATGTACACCGCCCGCGCGCCGAGGCCATGGGCGGCGTCGATCACCTTCAGCAGTGCGTCGCGCGAGGAGAATAGGTGATACACCGTCTCCACCGAATAGCCCTCTCCGGCAACGATCTTCGGCAGGTCCGGTTCGGTCAGTTGCGAATCGATCAGGCTGAGCCGCGTCAGCCCCAGCGCTCGCCAGTGCTCCAACAGTTCGCCCACCGGCGTCCCGTAGAACGTGACGCTGTGTACCGAGAGCCGCTCGTCGGGCACCTCAACCCCGGTTCTCGATCGGCACGCCGAACCGTTCTCGGAACGGCCGGAATTCGTCGTGCAGCGCATCGAGGTCCTCACCGATGTCGGTGAGCAGCGTGGTGGAGTAGCGGAACTTGCCGTGCCGATCGCCCGGGTTGTCGGCCAGATACTGCCGCATGGCGGCCTCGGCCTCGGTGGTCAACTCTCGACCACAGAACTCGTAGTAGCGGCGCACGGTGCCGACCTGATCGGCGATGAAATCGGCGTAGCGCACGTGCAGGATCCGGGGATCGTCGACCAGCGGATGGCTCATGGTGTTGGCGATGCTCTCGCGGGTCAACGCCAGGTGCATCTTCGCCGCGGCGTGTAGGTCGACCGGTCCCACGATGCCCTCGAGGATGTCGGCCATCATCATCGTGCGCGACGCCGCGACCTGCACCGGGTCGCGGTGCAGCCACATCAGCGTGGCGTCGGGATAGGCGTCGAACAGCTCGGCGAGCCGGAACCCGTGAAACCCCTTGAGCACCCACTGTTTGCGCGGGCGGCCGTATTGGAACTGCTGCAACATCGCCTTGTGGATGCGGTACTGCGCGGCGGGGTCGGTGGGCAGGCCGCCGACGACGGTCTGCATCGGCACGCGCCACCACGCGGTCGGGGTCAGCACCCGGAAGTCGAAGGCCCAGGTCCGTTCGTCTTCGGGCAACCCGTCGCCCAACATGTCGTTGTACGGGTGGCTGTGTAGCCATTTCGGCAGCTTGGTGTTGATCTCGCGCCAGTCCGCGTCGGCCTGTGCGCGACGCGGATCCTCGCCCTCCACGGTGCCCGGCGGCGGCGACGGATACATCACCTCCCAGAACCGCAGCGCGCGGGAGTCCGGGTCGACCGACATCAGCGCGTGCATCAGCGTGGTGCCCGACCGCGGCTCACCCGTGACGAACATCGGCCGCTCGATGACCTCCTCGGCGACCGGGTGGCGCCGGCGGTCCTCGAAGAACTCCAGGCGCGAGGTGAGCAGCCAGTGGCACACTTGCGCGGCGCGCCGCCTGCCGTCGTCGTCCATTCCGAGCGCGTTGAGGTGATCGACGACCAGCGAGAAGCGTTGCGGCAGCGTGGGATCGCCGTAGTCGGCCAGCCCGGTTTCGTCCTGTGCGCGGGCCAGTATCTCCGCCGCCACCAGGTGCGCGCTCACTCGACGCCTCCGCACAGAGCCATCAGCTCGTCCTCGACTTCCCGCACGTTCTGCGCCGACTGGGCGGTGTATCGCAGGCCCGCCATGGCGCCGTAATCCATGATCTTGGGTACTCGCAATCCCGCGTCGACGTAGTCCTTGATGACACCGGCGAGCTGTTTCGGTGTGCCGTGCGGGACCATGGCCAGGATCATCTCCGGTTCGACCCGGCCGAGGAAGTCGACGATGCGCTCGCGGGTGAGCACCGCCGGATCGATGTCCTGGTATCCGCGCCAGTCCTCCCCCAGCGGATGGGCGAAGCCGGCCTTGCGCAGCACCTCGGCCGACACCTGCAGGAGGAACGACTTGACCAGCGGCGCCTCGAGGATCTCGGCCAGCCCGGCGTCGTCGCGGCCCACCAGGCACACCTGGATGAAACACGGCGTGATCGCCGACGGGTCGCGGCCCGCCTTCTCCGCGGAAAGCTTGACCACGGCGAGCTTTTCGGCGTAGTCCTCCGGCGACCATGCGCCGGTCGGCCACCATCCGTCGGCGTAGCGACCGACGATGTCGAGCGTGCGAGGGCCGCTGCCGCCGATCCAGATCCGCGGGAAGCGTCCCTCGTAGGGTTCGGTGTCGAGGCGGGCGTGGCGTAGCCGATAGAACCGACCGTCGAAGTCGACCGGGCCGTCGCTCTCCCACAGCAGCCGGATCACCTGTAGCGCCTCCTCGAGCCGGCTGACCGGCGCCGTGAAGTCGAAGCCGTACGGCACGGTGTTCTCGGTCTCTCCGCTGCCCAGCCCGAGGATGAACCGGCCGGCCGCCAGGTGGTCGATGGTCAGCGCGCTCTGCGCAAGTAGCGACGGGTGCCGACGGACCGTGTCGACGACGCTGGTCACCAGCGGCACGTTCTTCGTCAGCACCGCCGCGGCCGCCGCGACCGCCATGGCGTCTAGGTGGCGGTGCGGCGACGGCGAAACCGTTGCCAGGTCGGTGAACTCAGGCGTCCAGATCGAGTCGGGCCAGAAGCTGACCATGTGATCGGGCATCCAGATCGAGTGGTAGCGCCCGCTGTCGAGGTCGTCGAGCACCGACAGGTCCAGCGGCAGCGTGGTGCGCAGGTACGCGGCGGGCTGAACCCTCATGCGGGGGTCCCGTTTCCTCCGCGAGCAGACGTAAAACTGCCGCATTCGAGCCAAAAATGGGCAGGTTGGCGTCTGCTCGCGGGGAGAAGTGACGCCCTCATCATGAGTCGCTGCCCGTCTCGGCGAGGAACGACTGCGTGTGGGCGATGCGACCGGTCAGAGCCGTCGGATCGCCGGTGCACAACCGGAGAGCCGTCTCGGTGATCAGCGAGATGTCCTCGGTGTCGGTCTTGGCCAGGTCGAGCGCACCGGCGCCCTCGGTGGCGACCGGATTCGTGGGCGCGGCGGCGTTGACGGCGATACCGTCGTCGTAGAGTTCGGCCGCAAGGCTTTTCGTCAGCCGGTTCAACGCCGCCTTCACCGTGCCGTACACGCCGAAGCCGGCAGTGCGGTCGAACTCCGAAAAGGGCGGCCCGTCGGGGAGGTCGCCGCCGACCGAGGTCACGTTCAGCACCCAACCGCGCCCGCGTTCGCGCATCGCCGGGATCGCCATCTGCGTGAGATGCAGTGGCGCCATGACGTGCATCTCCATCATCAGACGGACGCGGCGCTCGGGGAATTGGTCGAGGGGCCGCAGGAATGTCACGGCGGCGTTGTTGACCAGGATGTCGGGCGCACCGATCCTGTCGGCCACTTCGGCGAACAACCGGCCGCGCTGCTCGCTGTCGGACAGATCGGCCGCCACCGCGATGGCCGAGCCGCCCGCGGCCTCGATCTCCTCCAGCGTCTGACGCAGCGAGCCTTGGTATTTCGGGTCCGGCTCGAGCGTGCGCGCAGTGAGCGCGACCGTCGCACCCTCGCGGGCCAGCCGCTGCGCGATCGCCTTTCCGAGCCCCCGGCTGCAGCCGGTCACCAGGGCGACTTTGCCGTCACACGACACTGTGGGATCTCCTCGCGTCAGCCCCGCGGAATGCCCGCGAGTTTGTCGGCGAACTTGGCTTCGGCGGCTTCGCGTAGCCGCAGCAGATGTTCGGAGGGGAACACGTCCGGGGCCGGCTTGACGTCCTTGAGCAGCAACCGGGCCAGCGTCGCCTTGTGCACCTCGGTCGGGCCGTCGGCCAGCCCGAGCACGAACGACTCCGTCAGGTACTGCACGAACGGCATCTCATGGGAGGTGCCGAGCGACCCGTGCAATTGCAGCGCCCGCGCCGAAACATCGTGCAGCACCTTCTGCATCATCGCCTTGACCGCCGAGATGTCCGCACGCACCGCCTTGTAGTCGTTGTACTGGTCGATCTTCCACGCGGTCTGCAGGGTCATCAGCCGGAACGCCTCGATCTCCATCCAGGAGTCGGCGATCATCTCCTGAACCATCTGCTTGTCGGCCAGCACCGACCCCTGGGTGTAGCGCGACACCGCCCGTTCGGTGAGCATGTCGAAGATCCGCCGCACCAGGCCGACGGTGCGCATGGCGTGGTGGATCCGCCCGCCGCCGAGCCTGGTCTGGGCCACGACGAACGCGCCGCCGCGCGGTCCGAGCATGTGATCGTCGGGTACCCGCACGTTCTCGTAGCGGACATACCCCTCGCGCCCGCCGCCGATCGGTTGATAACCCAACCCGACGTCGCGCAGCACGTTGATGCCGGGGGTGTCGCCGGGCACGACGAACATCGAATAGCGTTGGTACGGCGGCGCGTCGGGGTCGGTCATCGCCATCACGATGATGAACGACGCCATCGAGGCGAACGACGAATACCACTTCTCGCCGTTGATCACCCAGTGGTCGCCGTCGCGGGTGGCGGTGGTGGTGAACACCTTCGGATCGGCGCCGCCGTGGGGTTCGGTCATCGAGAAGCAGGACACGATCCGGTTGTCCAGCAGCGGTTCGAGATACCGCTGCTTGAGTTCGGGTGTCCCGTAGTGGGCGAGGATCTCGCTGTTACCCGAATCCGGTGCCTGCGAACCGAACACGATCGGCGCACATTCGGACCGGCCCAGGATCTCGTTGAGCAGCGCCAGCTTGACCTGGCCGTAGCCGGGGCCCCCGAGGTGCGCGCCCAGGTGGGTGGCCCACAACCCGCGCTCCTTGACGATCTGCTGCAGCGGCGGGATCAGCGCCTGGCGCACCGGATCGTTGAGATCGTGCGACTCCTTGACGATCAGATCGATGGGTTCGCATTCGTTGCGGACGAAGTCCTCCACCCACGCCAGCTGTTCGGCCCACTCCGGGTCGGTCGAGAAATCCCAGGCCACTGTCCGTCCTTCCGTCCGCTTTCAGCTATCCGACCACTTCCGCCGGCGTTGCGCGGCCTCTTCGGTGGCGTGGCTGAGCACCTGATTGCGGTTCTCCAGCTCCATCGCGGCGTCGAGACCCGAGGCGTCGGTGTTGGTCTGCAGCGCCCGCTTCGTCAACTGCACCCCCAGCGGGGACAAATCGGCGATGGTCGCCGCGATCTCGAGCGCGCGCTCGCTCAACCGCTCCGGCGCGACGACCTCGCTGACCAACCCGCGACGGTCGGCCTCCTCGGCGCTGACTGTGCGACCGGTCAACATCCAGTCCGCCGCGACGCTTGTGCCGACGATTCGCGGCAGGTGGTAGCTCATCCCCATCTCGGCGCCCGAGAGCCCGAGCAGGATCGCCGCGTTGCCGAAAGTAGCTGCGGTCGAACAGATCCGGATGTCCGATGCCAGGCACAGCGCCAGCCCGGCGCCGACGCACGGCCCGTTCACGGCGGCGACGACCGGTTGCGGCAGCGCCCGAATCGCCTGCGGCAGCGCCGCCATCGCCTCCTGGAACCGCATCCGTTCGATCGCCGGCGCCGACGCCTCGATGGGCGACCCGAAGTTGCGCACATCGATGCCGGCGCAGAACCCGCGCCCCGCGCCGGTCAGCACGACGGCGTTGACCGACGTATCGGCGGCGATCTCGCCAAGGGTGAGCGACAGTTCGTCGCGCATGACCTCGTTGATCGCGTTGAGCTGCTTGGGCCGGTTCAGTTGCAGGACAACGACGCCCGGGCGGTCACGGTCGACGACCAACGTCTCGGTCATGTCAGACCCGCTCGATGATGGTGGCGGTGCCCATGCCGCCGCCGGTGCACATCGTGACCAGTCCGGTGGTCAGGTCGCGGCGTTCGAGCTCGTCGAGCACGGTGCCGATGAGCATCGCACCCGTCGCCCCGATCGGGTGGCCCAGCGCGATGGCGCCGCCGTTGACGTTGACGCGGTCGGGATCGAGCCCGAGGTCACGGATGGTCTTGAGCGGCACGGCCGCGAATGCCTCGTTGATCTCCCACAGGTCGATGTCGGCGACCTGCATGCCGGCCTTGTCCAGGCACCGCTGGGCGGCGGGTCCCGGCGCGGTGAGCATGATGACCGGCTCGCTGCCGATCGCCGCGGTGGACCGGATCTTCGCCCGCGCGGCAACGCCGTTCGCGTCGAGCCACCGTTGGGACGCGACGACGGCCGCCGCGGCGCCGTCGACCACACCGGAGGAGTTCCCCGCATGGTGGACGTGGTCGATCGCGGTCAACTCGGGATACCGGGCGAGGCAGAGCTCGTCGAACGTGGCGGACTCACCCTCGACGCGCGCCCCGCCCATCCGCTCGAACGCCGGCGGCAGCTTGGCCAGCTTCTCCATGGTCGTGCCGGGTCGCGGATGTTCGTCGGTATCGAGTGCGACCTCACCCGCGGCATCGGTGACCGCGATGACCGACCGGTCGAAGCGGCCTTCGGCTATCGCTTCGGCGGCACGCCGTTGGCTTTCGACGGCGTACGCGTCGACGTCCTCGCGGCTGAACTTCTCCAGCGATGCGATCAGATCGGCCGAAATGCCCTGCGGAACAGTCGGATGCAATTCCCGGAACGCGGGATTGTCGCCGTCGATCGTCGGCACACCGACGCTGGCCGTCCACCGCGACATCGACTCGACACCGCCCGCGACCACCACGTCCTGCGCGCCCGCCGCCACTCCGGTCGCCGCGACCGTGATCGCCTGCTGGCCCGACCCGCAGAACCGGTTGAGCGTCATGCCGGGCACGGTCTCCGGCCAGCCGGCGAGCAGTACCCCAAGGCGTGCGATGTCGTCGCCGTGCTCGCCGGCGAGGATCCCGTTGCCCGCGACCACGTCGTCGACGTCGGTCGGGTCGAAACCCGTTCTGGCAGAGAGCGCTTGTAGGCACTGGGCGAACAACGCCTGCGGGTGGATCCCGTGCAGGGCGCCGTCATCCCGGCCACGACCCCTCGGTGTGCGTACCGCGTCGACGATCCAGGCGTCCATGTCAGCGCCGCGGCAGACCGAGGACCTGCGTGGCGATGATGTTGCGCTGGATCTCCGACGTGCCACCGGCGATGGTGCCGCCGAAGCTGCGCGCATAGCGCTCGAACCAGCTCGCGAAGTAGTGGTCGAGGTTCATGTGCGCGTACGGTCCGGAGGTCGACGGGTGGATCAGCCCGTCGGCACCGGCGGCGGCCAACGCGTTCTCCATGGCCTGACGCTCGGCTTCGGACCCGAAGAGTTTGAGCACCGACACCGATGCGGTGTCCATCTCGCCGCGCGCGGCTCGCGACAATGCCGCCGAGCCCATCGCCCGCAACGCCTGGTAGTCCATGATCGTCGTGGCGTACTGGTCGCGCTCGATCTCGGTGCGGGGCCGGAAGTCGGCGATCATGTTGTCGATGCGGTCGGCGAAGCCGAGCCACATCATCGTGCGCTCATGGCCGAGCGAACCGTTGGCGACACCCCATCCGCCGTTGAGTGGGCCGACGAGGTTCTCGGCGGGTACCCGTGCGTCGGTGAAGAACACCTCGTTGAAGTCGAGGTTCTCCTCACCGGTCATGTCCGCGAACGGGCGGCAGACGACGCCCGGTGTGTCGGTCGGGATGATCAGAACGCTGATGCCCTTGTGCTTGGGCGCATCGGGATCGGTGCGCACGAACGTCAGCAGGAAGTCGGCGTCGTGGGCACCGGACGTCCAGACCTTCTGGCCGTTGACGACGAAGTAGGGCCCCTCCGGGCCCTGGACCAACTCAGCCCGTGTGCGCAGCGAGGCCAGATCGGAGCCGGCGCTCGGCTCGCTCATTCCGAGCGACGCGGTCATCTCCGCCTTCAGCACCGGCACCGCCCAGCGGTGCTTCTGCTCATCGCTGCCGAACGAAATCAGCGATGCGGCAACGATGTTGACGCCCTGAGGGTTGAAGCTGTGGTAGATCCGCCGCCGGCACAGCTCGTCGAGGTGCACGAACTGCTGCAACACGGTCGCGTTGCGGCCACCGAACTCCGGCGGTTGCGCAGGCAGCAGCCAGCCGTTGTCGAACAACAGCCGCTGCCAGTCGCGCGCCCATTGCGGCATGTGCGACACCGACTTCGGCCGCTCCAGCGTCTGCGACTCGGGCGGTAGATGCTCGTCGAGGAACGCCGAGAACTCGGCACGGAACTGTTCTACGTCGGAATCGAAGGTCAGCTGCATCAGAAGGTCCTGTACTCCGCTGCGATCACGGCGCGATGCTCGGCGGCGCCGCCGAGCAGCAGCTCGCCGGCCTTGGCCCGCTTCAGCGCGAATTGAAGGTCGTTCTCCCACGTGAATCCCATGGCACCGAACAGTTGCAGCCCATGGCGGAACACGATCGCCTGTGCCTCCCCCGCCGAGGCCTTGGCCATGGCGGCCGCCAGCCGTCGGCGCGAATCGTCCTCGGCGATGGTCAGCGCGGCGAAATAGGCCAGCGCCCTGGCACGTTCGATGGCCACATGCATGTCGACGGCCTTGTGCTGCACGGCCTGGAAGGAACCGATCGCGACACCGAACTGCTGGCGTTGCTTGACGTGCTCGAGCACCAGATCCAGGATGCGCTGGCACGCGCCGACCGTGCTGATGGCCATACCCGTCAGCGCAACGTGGCGGGCGCGTTCGGCGTCGGCAGGGACCCGCACGGTGTCGGGCACGCGGACGTCGACGAACGACACCTCGGCGACGTGCAGGACCGGGTCGAAAATCGGGCTGCGCCGCGAGGTGACCTGGTCGGCGTCGACGATGAAGACGCCGGCGTCGGTGACCACGGCGAACCGCTCGGCGCGGTCACCGTCGAGGACGTGATGCGCCGTGCCGTTGAGCACCCAGCCGTCGGCGACCCGGTGGGCGGCGACACCGTCGTACACGGCGGTGCCGGCCTGCTGCGGATCGAATCGATCACCCGCCAGCGGCGCGAACTGCGTCAGCGTGGCCAGAAACGGCGTGGGGTCGGTGGCCCGGCCCAACTCCTCGAGGACGATCGCCAGTTCGACGGCGTTCTCGGCCTCGGCGAGCTCCGTCCACCCGGCGTCGACGTAGGTCTTCCACAGGGGTGCCGGGTCGACCCCGTTCTCCGCGATTCCGCGGATGAGCGACGCGGGGATCTGTTTGGTCACCGCGTCGCGCACGGTCTCCTGCCAGAGTCGCTGATCGGCGTCGAACTCCAGTAACACCAAGCCTCCCGGGCCTCGAAGATGGGCAACGCGTCGCTGCGAGAATAACATTCTCAATTCTAGGTCAAAGCGTTCTCGTGATCTGACTACCGCGTTTCGCTGTCCGCGTGTCATGCAGTTGACCAGCACACACCCTGACCTGCGCAAAAGTAAGCAGTTCGTAGAGAACTAGATTCTTGCGATTGAAGAACAACGCTTTACACTGGGATATGTTCGGCGCTCGCGCAGCGCTCTTCTGCGCCTGCCGACGGCCGGATGACACGGAGGAACAGCCTTGGTGATGCAGATTCAGGACGGGACCCCGTCTGGTTTCACGACGCCCGTCATCGATGCCAGCGTGCACATCTTCAGCAAGTCGAACAAGGACTTCCGCAGCTTCCTTCGCGAGCCGTTCAAGAGCCGCGGATTCCCCGACTACGAGATGGACTGGTACGGCGCCCCTGGCGGCGAATACGCCCCCGGCACCGACGGCGACCGCCGCTACCCCGGCTCGGACCCCGAGTTCGTCGGGCAGCAGCTGTTCGACGAGCGCGGCGTCGACGTCGCAATCCTGCATCCGATGACCCGCGGCATCATGCCGGACCGCCATCTGGGCACCGCGATCGCAGCGGCGCACAACGAGATGATGGTGACCCGCTGGCTCGAGGACAACCCGTACGCCGACCGGTTCCGTGGGACCATCCGAATCAACCCCGATGACATCCCCGGCTCCTTGCGTGAGATCGCGAAGTACACCGACCATCCCCGGGTGGTGCAGATCGGCGTGCCGCTGCAGTCCCGCGAGTTGTACGGAAAGCCGCAGTTCTGGCCCCTGTGGGAGGCCGCCAACGAGGCGAACCTGCCTGTTGCGGTGCACATCGAGGTAGGTGCGGGGATCCAGTTCGCGCCGACGCCGTCCGGCGTGCCGAGGACGTACGAGAACTACGTCAGCTTCATGGCGCTGAACTACCTGTATCACCTGATGAACCTCATCGTCGAAGGGGTATTCGAACGGATGCCCACGCTGAAGTTCGTCTGGGCCGACGGTGCGGCCGACCTGCTGACCCCGTTCATCTGGCGGATGGACTGCTTCGGGCGCCCGCATCTGGAGCAGACGCCGTGGGCGCCGCGGATGCCCAGCGACTATCTGCCCGGTCACACGTACTTCGTGCAAGGTGCGATGGATGGGCCCGGCGATGTGGACTACGCCGGTGAGTGGTTGAGCTTCACCGGCAAAGAGGACATGGTGATGTACGGGTCGAGTTATCCGCACTGGCAGCTCAACGATCTGAAAGTGCCCGCCGCGTACAACGACGAGCAGCGCGAGAAACTGTGCTGGCGCAATGCCGCCGACCTCTACGGCATCGACGTCGGGGCCGGGGTCGGCGCACAGTGATCATGGCCGGCAAGCTTTCGAAAGGCAGGAGACCACGATGACGGTGACAGTGACAGAGCGGAAGCCGGCGGCCGAGCGCGTCGCGGTGCGCTGCGTCGACTCCGACGTCCATCCGACGCCCCGAGCCGGCGAGTTGACGCCATACATCCCGGAGCCGTGGCGCAGCAAGTACTTCCTGACCCGGCGAATCGGCGACCAGATCTACTACGACGCGCCGGACTACGCGCACGCCTACGCCATGCGGGTCGATACGTTCCCGTCGGACGGCAACTTCGCGGGCAGTGATCCGGATCTGGCGTTCAAGCAGCTGATCATGGAGGCGGGCGCCGACATCGCCATCCTCGAGCCCGCCGCGTATCCGGCCCGCTTCCCCGAGGTCAACCACGCGATGAGCGTCGCGCTCAACGACTGGCAGGCCAACCACTGGCTGGACAGCAAGAACAACTGGCACGAGCGGTGGCGCGGATCGATCTGCGTGGCCATCGAGGCGCCGGAGGATTCGGCTCGCGAGATCGAGCGCTGGGCGGGCCACCCCTACATGGGCCAGATCCTGATCAAGGCCGAGCCCCGCCCGGCCTGGGGCGACCCGAAGTACAACCCGATCTGGGAGGCGGCGACCAAGAACGACATCACGGTCAGCTGTCACCTGTCGCGAAGCCACCACGAGGAACTGCCGATCCCGCCGGTCGGATTCCCCAGCTACAACCACGATTTCATGGTCACCTACTCGCTGCTGGCGGCGAACCAGGTGATGAGCATGATCTTCGACGGCCTCTTCGACCGGTTCCCGACATTGCGAATCGTGTTGGTGGAGCACGCTTTCACATGGATCCTGCCGTTGATGTGGCGGATGGACGCCATCTACGAGGCCCGCAAGTCGTGGGTGGACATCAAGCGCAAACCGTCCGAGTACGTCAAGGACCACATCAAGTTCACCACCCAGCCGTTGGATTACCCCGAGGACAAGACGGAGCTCTCGCGTGCGTTCGAGTGGATGGAGTGCGAGAAGATCCTGCTGTACTCGTCGGACTACCCGCACTGGACGTTCGACGACCCGCGCTGGCTGGTCAAGCATCTGCCCGAGCACGCCCGCGAAGCGGTGATGTTCCGCAACGGCATCGCGACCTACCACCTTCCCGACACGGTTCCGGCCCTCGAGGGCCAGGTGCGGGTGTTCTGAGTAGATGAGCACGGAGAGCACGAGCGAAGCGAGCAGAGAAATAGCCGAAGAGCAGAAGACGCCCCGCCTGGCCCAGGGGCGTGAACACGTGGTGGCCACGGTCGACGAAATCCCGCCGGGCAAGCACAAACTCGTGCCGATCGGACGCCACGGCGTCGGGGTGTACAACGTCAACGGCACGTTCTACGCGATCGCCAACTACTGCCCGCACGAGGGTGGGCCTCTGTGCTCCGGGCGGGCCCGCGGTCGCACGATCGTCGACGAAAGCGTCCCCGGTGACTCGGTGATGGTTCGCGATATGGAGTACATCTACTGCCCTTGGCACCAGTGGGGTTTCGAACTGGCCACCGGCACGACGGCGGTCAAGCCGGAGTGGTCGATCCGGACCTACCCCGTACGGGTGGTCGGCAACGAGGTGTTGGTGCAGGCATGAGCGCGCCGGAGAAGCTCGGCCCCAAGCTCAAGCGGGGCGAGAAGATGATGGAGATCAACGGCGGCAACGTCGTCTACGAGATCCTCGGCAAGGAAGGCGATTTCATCGCGTTGACGCCGGGCGGGCGGTTCAGCAAGGACATCGACGGCCTTCGACCGCTGGCACAGGAACTCGTCAAGGGCGGATACCGGGTCCTGCTGTGGGACCGGCCGAACTGCGGCAAGTCCGACGTGCAGTTCTACGGCCAGAGCGAATCGCATATGCGCGCCGAGACGCTGCACGCGTTGATCACCGGGCTCGACATCGGTCCGTGCATCATCGCGGGCGGATCCGGTGGGGCCCGCGACTCGATGCTGACCACCATGCTGTACCCGGAAATCGCGCGAAAGCTGGTGGTGTGGAACATCGTCGGCGGCGTGTACGGCTCATTCGTGCTGGGCTCGTACTACATCGTGCCCAGCATCCTGGCCGTGCGCGGTGCGGGGATGAAGGCGGTCGCCGCGGTCGATGAATGGAAGCAGCGCATCGAGGAGAACCCCGCCAACCGCGAACGGATCCTCAGCCAGGACCCCGACGCGTTCCTCAAGCTGATGCTGCGTTGGCTCAACGCGTTCGTGCCGAAACCCGGCCAGACCATCCCCGGTGTTGAGGACGAGATGTTCGACAACATCAAGGTCCCGACGCTGATCATCCGCGGTGGTGAAAACGATCTGGACCACCCGAAGCGAACCTCGCTGGAGGTCAGCTGTCTGATCAAGGGTTCGCAACTGATCGATCCACCCTGGCCCGAGGATGCGTGGGAGCGCGCCGGCGAGGCACGCGCTTCCGGGAAGATCAAGCGGTTCAACATGTTCGATACGTGGGTGCAGGCCGCGCCCGCGATCCTGAAGTTCCTGGACAGTTGATGGACGGCTCCCCGGCGATCGCGTGGTCCCTCGCTCCGGCTCAGGTGATGCGGATGTGGACCTCGCAGTTGAGCGAGGCCTCCAACGCGGTGTGGACCCGGCTCTCGGGCACGCGTTCGAGGTCGGCTCTGCGCAGCGTCACGTACACCACGTCCCAGCCGTCGTCGCCGGATTTGCGTTCGATCTCGCCGGTGAGCCCGAGGCCGGCCAGCACGCCGTGGGCGTCGTCGTCGGTACCGCGGCTGATGAACGTCAGCACTCCGGGCACAGGCGTGGTGCCGAATGCCTTCCCGCACAGCTCGATCGCGACGCGACGGAGTTCGTCGGGATCGTCCCCGGCAATCAACAACTCGACCTCGCGGCGTTGCGCCGGCATCGCGGGCAGGTTGTTGGCCACCACCTCGATCCCGTGGGTGGCCGCAGAATCGCGGAGCCGAGCCATGCCGTCCTCGAGCTGGGCAGGCGCGAGCTCGCCCGCCTTGTCGACACCGACGCGCACGACCGCAGTCCTCATGTCCGTCAGCCTATCCGCGGGCCGGAAGGACCAGCCATGACCTCTACCGCCACCGAACTCGCCGTGACCGCCTGGCCGGATTGCGCACCGCGGCTGTTACGCCCGTCGGAGGCCGGCAGCGAGGACTATGCCGAGTACACCCGCACGGGCGGCTACCGCCCGTTGATCGACGCCGATGCGCTGCTGGAACAGGTCGACCTGTCGGGTCTGCTGGGCCGTGGCGGCGCCGCGTTCCCGATCGGCACCAAGCTGCGCACCGTGCACAACGCCAACCGGCGCGGCTCGGAAACCGTCGTCGTGGCCAACGGCGAGGAGGGTGAACCCGCCTCGGTCAAGGATCGTTGGCTGCTGCGCAACCGGCCCCATCTCGTGCTCGACGGTCTGCGCCTGGCGACGGCTGTCGCCGCTGCCCGACGGGCTTACGTCTACGTCTCCGACGACCAGGCGGCGACCGCTGTCAGCGCAGCGTTGAGCGAGGTACCTGCGGAGGCCTTCGGCGGCACCGAGATCACCCTCGTCACAGTCGAACCCGGCTACGTCGCAGGCGAGGAGACCGCCGCGGTCCGGCGCATCAACGGCGGCCCCGCCAAACCCACCGACAAACCCCCGCGGCCCTTCGAGGAGGGCGTCGACGGGCTGCCGACGATGGTCAGCAACGTCGAGACGCTGGCCAACCTGCCCTACATCCACGAGCACGGCGCCGAGAAGTTCCGGTCGGTCGGCACGCCGATGTCGCCCGGTACGTTCCTGGCGACCATCACCGGCGGCGGCCGTCCTGCGGCGCTGTACGAAATTCCGCATGGCGCAGCATTTTCCGAACTCCTGCAGGTACATGGGCTGGCCAAGGAGGCGGTGACGGGCGTCTTGATGGGCGGCTACTTCGCGGGGCTGGTCAACACCGACATCCTCGATGCGACGCTCGATCACGAGTCGGTCCGACGGCTCGGCAGCGGTCTCGGGTGTGGGGCGATCTCGATCCTCACCGACGACTGCCCCGTCGCGGTGGCCGCGGCGGTGATGTCGTACTTCGACCGGGAGAACGCCGGCCAGTGCGGGTCCTGCTTCAACGGCACGGCCGCGATGGCCGCGGTGACCTCGGCGCTGCGCGACGGTGTGGCCACCCAGGAGGACGTCACCCGGCTCGAACGCTGGTCGGTGGTGCTTCGCGGTCGCGGCGCCTGCGGCACCCTCGATGGCGCCACCAACGTCGCGGCGAGCCTGCTGCGGCAATTCCCCCAGGTGGTGGCTCGCCACCTCGCCAACGACTGCGCGGCCTGTAGCACCGGCGCGTTCGCCGCCGTGCGACCTTACGAAGTGGAGGCAGTGGCTCGATCATGAGTGACGGCTTGCGAATCCGGCTCGACCGGACGCTGTGTGACGGCTTCGGGATCTGCGCCAAACACGCCCCCGAGTACTTCTCGCTCGACGACTGGGGTTACGCGTCCCTGATCGGCGATGGCACGGTCCCCGAGAAGGACAGGGACGCGGTGATGCGCGCGCTGCTGGACTGCCCGGTGCACGCGATCATCTACATGGGCGAACACCGGCCGTCCGGCGACAACGCCGTGCACCAGGAGGCGCATGAGGTACCCGAGCCCGATCCCAATACCGACGGCAGCGAGGCGATCTCGGGATTCGTGCGGTGACCAGACCACTACCTGAGCTGACGGTACTCAACGAGTTCTTCTGGACCGCCGGCGCCGACGGCGTGCTGCGCATCCAGGAATGCCGCGACTGTGAATCGCTGATCCACCCGCCGCAACCGGTGTGCCGCTATTGCCGGGGACGCAACATGGGCGTCCGTGACGTCTCCGGTAAGGCGACGCTGTCGGCGTTCACCGTCAACCACCGGTTCGGCTTTCCGGACCTGCCGCCGCCCTATGTGGTGGCACAGGTGGCCATCGTGGAGGATCCGCGAGTTCGGTTGACCACCAACATCGTTGACTGCGACCCCGACGACCTGAAGCTCGGCCAGCTCGTCGAGGTCAGCTTTCAGCAGATCGACGACGTCTGGCTGCCGGTCTTCAAACCCGGCACCGACGGGCAAAGCGGTCCGGTGGCCGAAGACGAGATCGCGCCGCAGGACTTCGGCCGTCACGTGAGTCAACCGCTGACCCGTCAGCGGTTCGAGGAGCACTCGGCGATCACCGGCATCGGGGCCTCGCGGCTGGGCCGCCGGCTGATGGTGCCGCCGCTGTCGCTGACGATCGAAGCGTGCGAAGCCGCCGTCGCCGATGCGGGATTGACGTTCGACGACATCGACGGCCTGTCGACCTACCCCGGGTTGGACATCGCCGGCATGGGCGAAGGCGGCGTGGCCGCACTCGAGGGCGCCCTCGGCCTCAGGCCGGCGTGGATCAACGGCGGCATGGACACGTTCGGCCCCGGCGGCTCCGTCATCGCCGCGATGATGGCCGTCGCCACCGGTATGGCCCGTCACGTGCTGTGCTTCCGCACGTTGTGGGAGGCGACGTTCCAGCAGCTGATGAAGGAGGGCAAGGCATCACCGCCGGGTGGCGCCCGAACGTCGAGCTGGCAGATGCCCTTCGGCGCGATGTCGGCAGCGCACACGCTGGCGCTGAACGCTCAGCGCCACTTCGAGCGCTACGGCACGACGCGTGAGACGCTCGGCTGGATCGCGCTGAACCAGCGGGCGAACGCGGCGCTGAACCCCACCGCCATCTACCGCGATCCCATGACGATGGACGACTACCTGAACGCGCGGATGATCACCACGCCGTTCGGCCTGTACGACTGCGACGTCCCATGCGATGGCGCCGTTGCGGTCATCGTCTCCGCAGTCGAGACCGCCAAAGACATGCCGCACAAACCGGTGTTGTTCGAGGCCGTCGGCACACAGATCGTCGAACGCACCGACTGGGACCAAAGCACGCTGACCCATGAACCCCAGGTGCTCGGTCAGGCGGCTCACCTGTGGACCCGAACGTCGTTGCGACCCAAGGACGTCGACGTCGCCGAGTTGTACGACGGCTTCTCGTTCAACTGCCTGTCGTGGTTGGAGGCCCTCGGGTTCTGCGGGATCGGCGAGGCCAAGGACTTCCTCGACGGCGGCAAGGCCATCACCCGCGATGGGGTGATTCCGCTGAACACCCACGGCGGTCAGCTGTCGCATGGCCGCACGCACGGAATGGGCCTGATCCACGAGGCGGTCAGCCAGTTGCGCGGCGACGCGGGCGAGCGGCAGGTCAAAGACGCCAAGGTCGCGGTGGTCAGCAGCGGCGGCCTCACCCCGAGCGGGGCCATTCTGATGCGGACGGACGGGTGAGCACCGCCGCGCGACCCCGCGTCGTCCTCGTCGACGGCGTTCCCATGTCGGGCCTGATCGCCGAGGCCGACGACCCGACGGCCGTCGTCGTCGCGTTTCACGGCGGCGCCAGCACGGCAGCGTATTTCGACTGCCCGGGCCATCCCCAGCTGTCGTTGTTGCGCACCGGCCCGAGCCGAGGGATCACCGTGGTGGCGTTGGATCGCCCCGGGTACGGCAGTTCGGCGCCGTATCCGGATGCGATGCACGAGCCCGACCAGCGGGTCGCGCTCGCCTTCGGGGCCGTCGACAAGGTACTTGGTCAAAGTCCCCGTGGCGCAGGGCTGTTCTTGCTCGGCCACTCCGCGGGCTGCGAGCTTGCGGTGCGCATGGCCGCTAGTGACCGGGCCGCAGAGGCCCCCGTGCTCGGTCTCGGCCTCGCAGGCACCGGTCTGCGGTACGCGGACGCCGCCGCCGAGATCCTCAAAACGACGACGGCCACCCGCCGACCGGTAGGACTGCGCGAACTGCTGTGGGAACCCGCGGATGCGTATCCGCCCGAGGTGCTCTCCGGCATCACGAACTCGTCGACGGGCGCGCCGTACGAGTCGGACGTGACGAAAAACTGGCCGCGGCGGAACTTCCCGGCGCTGGCGGCCCGGGTCGAGGTGCCGGTGCAGTTCACCGTCGCCGAACACGAGCGGGTGTGGCGAACCGACCCCGAGGCGCTGGCCGACGTCGCGGCGGCGTTCACCGCGTCGCCCCGCTTCGTACTCAACGAACAGGCCGGCGCCGGTCACAACCTGTCGCTTTCGTTCGCGGCCGCGGAGTACCACGACCGCGTGCTGTCGTTCGTCACCGAATGCGTCGAAATTCAGAAGGCCGACGGAAAGGCCGAGCAGAAAGTGGAGGCGGATTGATGCGCGTCGGATTCATCGGACTGGGCAGCCAGGGTGGGCCGATGGCCCGCCGGATCGTCGAAGGCGGTTTCGAGACCACACTGTGGGCTCGACGGGCTGCGAGCCTCGAACCGTACGCAGGCACGGCCGCCAAGACCGCGGGCACGCCTGCGGAGTTGGCCGCGGGCAGCGACCTGGTCTGCCTCTGTGTGGTCGGCGACGACGACGTGCGCGAGGTGCTCAACGGTGAGTCCGGTGTGCTCGCCGGCCTGGCCTCCGGCGGCGTCATCGCCATTCACAGCACCGTGCACCCCGACACGTGTAAGGAGATTGCCGAAGTCGCTGCCAAACAGGGCGTTTCGGTCATCGATGCACCGGTCAGCGGTGGCGGGCCCGCCGTCGAGGAAGGCAAACTGCTGGTGATGGTGGGCGGCGAGGAGGATGTGGTCGAACGCTGCCGCCCGGTGTTCGCGACCTACGCCGATCCGATCGTGCATCTCGGCCCGCTGGGCAGCGGGCAGGTCACCAAGATCCTCAACAACCTGCTGTTCACCGCCAACCTGGGCAGTGCACTGAGCACACTCGATCTCGGTGAGTCGCTGGGCATTCCGCGTGTGCGCCTGGCCGAGGTGCTCAACGGCGGCTCGGCCACCAGCAAGGCGCTGGGCAGCATTGCGGTATTCGGCGGCACGGTCGAGGGACTCGCACCGATCGCAGGCGCGTTGCTGCAGAAGGACGTTCGGCATGCGGCCAGCATCGCGGCCACCGCGTCGGTGCCGGAGGGTTCGGTGTTCACGGTGGCCGATACGGCGCTGGAGAACATGGATCACCCGCGGTGACGCGAGTCGGCTTCGTCGGGGCGGGGCGCATGGGCGCGCCGATGGTGCGCCGCCTCGTGGAGTCCGGGCACCAGGTGCGCGCGCTCGGGAGAACCGACGAGAAGTGCGCAGCGATCCGTGACATCGGCGCAGAACCCGTCGCCCGTGTTACCGATGTCGCCGACGGCGCCGTCGTCGTCGTCGTCTGTGTGTTCACCGACGAACAGGTTCGGCAGGTGTGCCTGACCGACGGTTTGGCGGCGGCCATTCGCCCCGGGGGCGCGCTGCTGATTCATACGACCGGCAGCCCGGCCACCGCGCGCATGCTGGCGGCCGATTTCCCGGACATCGATGTGGTCGACGCGCCGGTCAGCGGTGGCCCGCACAACATCGCGGCCGGTGAGGTGACGCTGTTCGTCGGCGGCACCGACGAGGCGGTCGACAAGGTGCGTCCGGTGTTGGCAAGTTACGGCGACCCGATCCTGCACGTCGGCGAACTCGGCGCGGGCCAGGCCGTCAAGCTGGTCAACAACAGCCTGTTCGCCGCCCAGATCGGGCTGCTGCAGGTCGCCGTGGACCTCGGCGCCCGGCTCGGCGTTGCCGAGGGCGACCTGCTCAAGTCGCTCACCCACGGCAGCGGATCCAGCCGGGTCGGTGGGTTCATCGCCGGGCGCGGCTCGGTCAGAGGGTTCGTCGCCGACGTCGGCGAGTTCATCGGCAAGGACGTCGCCGTCGTCCGACAGACCGCGAGTGAACTGGGCAGCGACCTCGGCCTGCTGGACGAGGTCATCAATGCAGGAATCCGGCCATAAACAGCGGCGATTCCCCTTACCAGGACGCATCCGGTGAGGCATACTAGAGGCGTTACATTATTGCGCCCTCGCGTAACGGAAGCGGTCGTCAGCCCGCCGCGAAAGAGGAGACCATGACCAAGCCCAAGCTCGTGTTCGACCCCGTGTCGCAGGAGTTCTTCGACAACCCGTACGAGATCTACCAACGGATGCGGGACGAAGCGCCGATCTACTACGACGAGGAAGAAGACTTCTACGCGCTGACCCGGCACGCGGACGTCGCCGCGGCGCTCAAGGACCACGAGTCGTTCTCCTCCTCCCGCGGATGCGACCTGGCCATGGTCCGCAGCGAAGAGGGCCCGCACAAGTCGATCATTTTCATGGATCCGCCCGAGCACCGCCACATGCGCAGCCTGCTCAACAAGGCGTTCACCCCGCGAGCCATCCAGTCGCAGCGCGAGACCATCACCGAACTCGTCGAGCAGTACCTCTCACAGGTCAATCCCGACAATTTCGATGTCGTACAGGATTTCTCGGGTCCGTTCCCGGTCGAGGTGATCACCCGGATGGCCGGGGTGCCTGAGGAGTTCCGTCAACAGGTCCGGCGCTGGATCGACAAGGGTCTCGAGCGCAAACCCGGCCAGCTGGAGCTCTCCGAAGAGAACATGCAGGCCAATATCGACTCGGGCGTGTACTACTACGGGCTGGTGCAGGAGCGGCGGCAGAACCCCCAGGAGGACATGATCGGCCGCCTGATCGCCGCGGAGATTCCCGGCGAGAACGGTGAGATGCGCAAACTCGACGATCTGGAGATCACCGGGTTCCTCGCGCTGCTGGGCGGGGCCGGTGCCGAGACGGTCACCAAGCTCGTCGGCAGCGCGGTGGTGGAGTTCGCCCGTCATCCGGAGCAGTGGCAGATGCTGCTCGACGACCGCAGCCTCGTCCCCGCCGCCGTCGAGGAGCTGCTGCGCTACGTCGGCCCGGTGCAGTACAACGTGCGCTACACGCTCAAAGAGGCCGAGGTGCCCAGCGGCACCATCCCTGCTCACAAGCCGGTGTTCCTGATGAAGGCGGCCGCCAACCGCGACCCGCGTGCCTTCGACAACGCCGAGACGTTCGACATCACCCGGGATCGCACGCAGTCGCCGAATCTCGGTCTCGGCTACGGCATCCACAGCTGCCTGGGCGCCGCGCTGGCCCGGCTGGAGACCACGATCGCGCTCGAGCACCTGCTCGATTTCATGCCGCGCTACGAGGTCGACTTCGACGGCCTGGAGCGCGTGCACATGCAGAACGTGGCCGGATACCACAACGTCCCCGTGAGAGTGCTCAAGTGACCCAGCGAGAAGCGGAGGGGGATCGCATATGACGCAGAAGATCATCGTCGACTTCGGGCTCTGCGAGAGCAACGGGGTGTGCATGGGCATCATCCCCGAGGTGTTCGATCTCGACGACCAGGATTACCTGCACGTCCTGCAGGAAGAAGTGACGCCGGAGAACGAGCAGCAGGTCCGAGAAGCCGTGCGCCAGTGCCCACGTCAGGCCATCTCGATCGAAGACGCATGACGACGTCGAAAGTCGTCTTCGATCCGTTCTCGCAGGAATACTTCGACGGGCCGTGGGGGATCTACCGCCGCCTGCGGGAGGAAGCGCCGGTCTACTACAGCGAGGAGCACGACTTCTACGCGCTGTCGCGCCATGAGGACGTCGCGGCGGCGTACAAGGACTTCGCCACCTATTCCTCGGCGTACGGCCTGGATCTGGCGACGATACGGTCCGATGAACCGATCGTCGCCAAGATGATCATCCTGATGGATCCGCCCGAGCACCGTCACATGCGCAGCCTGGTGAACAAGGTGTTCACGCCTCGTGCGATCGAGGCGATGCGACCGATGGTGACCGACACCATCGACCGCTACATCGCCAAGGCCGACCCCAAGCACTTCGACATCGTCGCCGACTTCTCGGCGTTCTTCCCGGTCGAGGTGATCACCCAGATGCTCGGTGTGCCAGAGCAACACCGCCAGCAGGTCCGGGAGTGGGTGGACACATCACTGCACCGTGAGCCCGGTCAGGTCGACATGTCCGAGGAGGGCATGCAGGCCATCGCCGAGGCCATGGGGCTGTACTACCAGTTGATCCAGGAGCGTCGGGCCCACCCGCAGGACGACATGTTCAGCCGCCTGATCGCCGCGGAGATCACCCGCGAGGACGGCCAGAAGGAGTCGCTCGACGACTTCGAGATTGCGGGATTCGCAACGCTACTCGGAGGGGCCGGCGCCGAGACGGTGACCAAGCTGGTGGGCAACGCGGCGGTGACGTTCGCCCGGCATCCCGAGCAATGGCAGAAGCTGCTCGACGACCGCAGCAAGATTCCCGCCGCGGTGGAGGAACTGTTGCGGTACGAACCGCCGGTGCACTACAACGTGCGGCGGTCGATGCGCGAGGTCACCCTGCACGGTGTGACGATCCCCGAGGGCAAGCCGGTGTTCCTGCTGCAGGCCTCCGCACACCGCGATCCGGAGGCCTTCACCGATCCCGACACGTTCGACATCGACCGCAACCGCACCGAGGCGCAGAATCTCGGCTTCGGGTACGGCATACACAGCTGCCTGGGGGCGGCGTTGGCGCGGATGGAGACGGCGGTCGCGCTGGAGCGGCTGCTCGACCTGATCCCCCACTACGAGGTGCTGTGGGACGACTGCCGGCGGGTGGCGATGCAGAATGTCGCGGGATGGTCGCACGTCCCGGTACGAGTAACGGACTGATGCGATTCGTCTTCGTGCACGGCGGTTTTCACGCCGCGTGGTGCTGGGAGCGCACGATCGACGAGTTGACGGGATTGGGCCACGAGGCGGTCGCGGTGGACCTGCCCGGTCACGGCACACGAGTCGGCGAGGAGTCGACGCTGGCCAACCGCCGCGACGCCATCGTCGCGGCGGTGCGGGCCGGCTCGGACAAGAGCGTGCTGGTCGGCCACTCCGGCGGCGGCTTCGACGCCACGCTGGCCGCCGATGCCGCGCCTGAACTGGTCGCTCACATCATCTATCTCGCGGCGGCGCTCCCCCGCGAAGGTCGCACCTATCCGGAGGCCATGGCGATGCGTGACGACGCCGAGGAACTCGGTGACGACTTCGACGCCGATGTCGGAGAGATGTTGGGCTACCTGAAGTTCGACGCTGACGGTGCGATGTGGTTCGCGGACTTCGAGGGTGCGTGGAAGTACTTCTACCACGACTGCGACGAGTCCACCGCGCGCTGGGCGTTCGAGCGGCTGGGCCCTGAACGGTTCGGCGACACCACCGTGACTCCGGTGTCCGTCCCGCGGTTCTGGGAAGCCGACCTCCCCCGCAGTTTCATTCGCTGCCTACAGGATCAGTCGATGCCGCGCTGGCTCGCCGACACGGTGACGCGTCGCCTCGGCGTCGAGCAGCTGACCATCGACACGTCGCACTCGCCGTTTCTGTCCCGGCCGCGCGAGTTGGCCGAGCTACTGGTGCATGCCACCGCGACGAAGCCGACCGGCCCGCTGGTTTCCGCCTGAAAGTTCTGCTGAGCGTGCGTGTTTGCACACGACACACCGCGCGGTAGCCGCACTTTGTGCACGTTCACGGCCGCGCGAGTGTGCGCATCGGCCGCGCGCGACTATCCCAGCCCGTGCAGGATGACGCCGTTGCAGTCGGCGGCGCCCTGACGCAGCTTCGCCGCGGCCTGGTACTCGTCGGAGTAGTACCACGCCTTTGCCGCTTCCTCGGATTCGAACTCGAGCAGCACGGTCTGCGTACCGTGCCAGGTGCCCTCGATCACCTCGGCCTTCTGGTCGAACGCCAGCAGGTTCGCGCTCGCCATCGTCTGGCTGGCCACCTTGCCGTACTCCGCCATACCCTCGGGATCCTTGACGTCCTCGGTGATGAGGATGTACGCCTTCGCCATTCGAGTCTCCTTCTTTGTCAGTCGATCTCGCGGATCGCGCGTTCGGGGCAGTTTGCGATCGCGTCGCGCGCCGCGGACTCCAGCTCGGCGGGAACCTCCTCCGGGTTCGCCACCGCCCAGCCGTCGTCGTTGAGTTCGAACACCTCAGGGCACAACGTCAGGCACATTCCGTGGCCCGCACAGCGGTCTTCGTCGACGGTGACCTTCATCGGGCATCACCCGAGACCGCGTCGAACTCCAGATGCAACTCGGTCAACCCGCGCAAAATGTAGGTCGGGATGTAGTTGTAGCGACGCTCTCCCCGCGGGCCGTGATGCGCTTCGCTGATGCGAATGTCGGTGGTGCGGTCCAACAGTCGCTCCAGC